>NZ_JAAYFP010000119.1:0-21173 GCF_012728195.1 Candidatus Sordicultor fermentans | reverse complement strand
TCCTTATAGTTTGGACCATGATAAAATCATTCAGGGGGTGACGAATAAGGGGCAATAAATACATTCAGGGGCAGGCTAAAAATGGCTCAAAAGTTGCCGGGGTAACGAACAAAAAGGGGTTAATAAGGGATATCCCCTTATAGTTGATAGAATTATTCAGGGGTGACGGAAAAACGAGAGGAATCAATAAGGAAGTTTTTTCTTTATAGCTCTGTTTTTTAAATGTGTTAAAATATATATAAAATACCTATCAATTTAGAAAGGAAGGGATTGAGATGCTCAAAAATAAAAAAGCCATTCTCGTTCTGAACTTACTTTTTTTATTGTCAATTACTCCTTTAGCTCAAAGCGCCGATTTTGGGCAGCCTATTTACAGCTTTGATGTAACAACTGAAGGTTACGCCCAGGTGATGTTCGATCAGGGCTATAACCTGTATCAAGCGGGGAGGAAAGAGGAAGCCATTCAGTTCTTTGTAGAAGCAGTAACTGCCAAACCCAACTTCACTAAAGCGTGGTTCTGGTTAGCTCGCACTTACCAAGAGGAGGAAATGATAGATGAAGCCATATGGGCGTGGAAGAAGGTTGTACAATTAGAACCAGATAATACTCAAGCCAAATATTTCCTGGAAAAATGCGAGAACTGGAAAAAGTACGGGAAAGATGCCTGGGAAAGTTATGAACAGGGTTATCTCAAATTTGAAAACAAGGATTACTCTGCTGCTATCGAGCTTTTCCGGCAAGCCATATCTCTTAACCCTAACATGGACAAAGCTCACTACTGGCTGGGCATGGCCTACTTCGAGACCAAAGATTACCATAATGCAGCACGGGCATTAGAAAAATATCTATCACTTCGGCCCGACGATAAAACCGCCCAGTACTGGCTAAAAGAAGCCAAAAATCGAGCAAAATAATTCAAGGTAGGATAGCTTTGCGGCGCTAAAAACAAAAAAACTGCTTAAAGACCGAATTGTACCGAGGGGAAAACAAAAAATCTTCTCCCCTCGGCATAATATTTACAGTTAACCACAAATAGCTACGGCTCTAATGGGTGAGCCAGTGCACCCTTTTAGTTTCAGAGGAAACCCGACGAAAATGATTCTTTTACTCCGGAGCTCCCTGAGGTTGGTTAAAGATTCGTAAATGATGATTTCTCGAGCTAAAAGAAGGCGATGAACCGCAAAGGGCTGGGAATCAATACTCGGACTATCAGTTCCTACCCCCTTTACTTTTTTATCTATCAAAAATTTAGCTACTTCCTCAGTCAGGAAAACCCCTTGAGCAAAGTATTCTGGCTTACCCAATAGCTTATCTACACCGCTATAGAAAAGTACAATGTCTCCCTCTTTTATATCTTTTTCTCCTAAAACCCTTTCCAGGTCAGGAAGTCTTAGCTCTCCTCTACCAAGGTAAGAGGAGACATCTAAAACCAGAGCTTCTCCCCAGAAACGTTCCAGGGGTATCTCTTCCACTGTTCTTCCTCCCTCAATGAAGTGAGCAGGAACATCGAGATGAGTGCCGGTATGTTCTACCATAAAAAACGCATTGGTAGCACTACCATGAATTTTCAAGTCACTCCATGGTAAAAGAGAAAGAGGAGGTTGGCCAGGAAAAACCGGGATATCGGTAGTAAGAGGAAGGGTCAAATCATAAATTTTCTTCATTTCGGTTGATGGAGGAAAAACCAACTCATGAAACGACCATAATTAAAAAACAACTGATAAAATTCATTTTATATTACGCTATACCATGACACCGTGTTTTTCTCCCTCTCCTACCAGTTTAGGCCAATTTTCTATTCGTTTTTTATAAAGAAAAAGAGTTTGCACTATTTCTTTATACATCTTAATTCGATGGTAAAATCCCAGAAAAAAGCCATATTTCTCCTCTTTATGATAGTGGGCTAAACCAGGAAGTGCCGGGAACTCTACATTTGCCTTATTTTCTAGGGCAACTCTGGTCAGAAAAGTTTCCACTCCAAAACGAGTCCAGGAAAAATCAGGTAAGCTTCTCACCCACTCTCCTCGCACTCCTCGCATCCCGTTGAGAATGGGAAAAAATTTTTGAGCAAGGTCACCCAATCTTCGACCTCTCTCAAAAACACCAATAGTCATAGCTAAAGAGGGGTCTTCTATCAAAGGCTTAACCAGCGCCAGGACATGCTCTTCAGTAAGACCAATCAAATCAGCATCCAGAAAAACATAAATATCGCTGTCTTTCTTTAGCCGAATTCCTTCTGCAAGAGCTGCTCCCTTTCCTCTGTCTTTATCCAGAGGAATAACCTCTACCGGAAAACTACGAGCTACATCCAGAGTCCCATCCTGGGAGTGACTATCGATTACCACTACCTCATCTACCCACTTGATCTTGCAGACTACCTCCAGCACCCTGGGTAATCTGGGAGCTTCGTTATAAGTGGGAATTAAAACGGTGATTTTTTGAGATTGTAGCATTACTTCTTCACCCGTTCTTCAATTTTATTATTTCCCCTATTGGAAATCTCCCCTTGTACGTTTACAATAATACTATCATATAAAGCAGGGAAAGGGAAAATGAATAACTCAGAAGAAGGAAAAATAATAAAAAATTTCTACTATCTCATTCTCATCGTCATCGCTCTTTATCTCGCCTATTTACTAAAAGATGTTTTAATACCCTTTGCCTTAGGTGGGCTTTTAGCTTATGCTCTTTCTCCTGTTGTTCAACTCCTGAATTCTCGGGGGCTCTCCTGGAAACTCTCGGTGGTTATAGTGTTTGTGGCAATACTGGTATTTTTCTTATCTCTTTTTATCTTTCTGGTTCCCGAAGTAATTTCTCAATTTAGAACCCTGACCTTTCAGTGGCCTCAGTACTCAGAAACCCTGATTGAGAAAATAATTGAAGGATTAGATAAACTTGATGAACGCTATCCAGATTCAAACATTTCTCAGGCTGTAGAAAGTTTCTTAACTAATATTTCCACCAATCTCCAAAACTACTTAACTCACGTAATTAGCGGTATTCCCAACTTAGTATCTATCCTGGCTAATATTATCTTTTTAGGCTTTATTATGACCCCTGTGGCTCTTTACTTTTTTATGGCTGATGCTACTAAAGTCCGCCGCTCTTTAGTAAGATTGTTTCCTCCTTCTCGACGAAGGGAATACATAGCCTTACTCCGGGAAATTGACCAGGTTTTAGGAGGGTTTATAAGAGGGAGAGCTTTAATTGCCCTTTTTGTAGGAACATGCGCTAGTGTTGGCTTGGCCCTGATGAAGATAGATTTTGCTCTGGCTATAGGGGTTATTGCTGGAATAGTAGAAGTAGTCCCCTACCTCGGTCCCGTGCTTGGTGCTATACCGGCTATTATTTTAGCAGCTACTAAATCACCATGGTTGGTTTTAGGAGTAATACTTCTTTTTGGAGGCATCAATTTTGTAGAAGGAATATTTATATCTCCCCAGCTTCTGGGCAAAGAAACTGGTCTTCATCCTCTAACTGTTCTTTTCGCTCTTGCAGTGGGGGGAAAGCTTTATGGGGCGTTAGGGTTAATCATTGCTATACCAGTGGCCGGTATCTTAAAAGGACTGCTTTCCCACCACCGGAAAACTAATAAACTGAAAACTAATAAACTCTCCTCAACTTCCTGAATTCTTCATAGCCTCATCGAGTCTCCAGAGAACCTCACTGGCTTTCCCTTGTAAAACAAAATGAGCTCGCTGGTCAAAAGGAGTAGGCTCCAGATTAACTATAATAAGGTAAGGACTATAAGAAGGGAGAAAATTGGCCGGAGAAACTTGCAAACTAGAACCAATAACCAAAAGAGGAAGACGATGAGCCAGCTCCACTGCCTCTTCGAAGCAAGGAGGTAACATATCGCCAAACAGCACAACATCAGGACGGATAATGCCGCCACACTGGCAATGGGGTGGTATGTCTCCTTCATCTACTTTTTCTTTCATAACTCTAATGGGAAAAGAAGCCCGACACTTGAGGCAATGGCCAGAGCGAAGATGGCCATGAATCTCCAGCACTTTTTGAGAACCAGCTTTATAATGCAAGCTGTCTATATTTTGGGTGACTACCGCCTCTACTAAACCTTCCTTTTCCCACTCAGCCAGAATGTAGTGAGCTCTATTAGGCTGAGCCTCTTCAAACTTCATAAGAACCGGAAGGCCTTCCTGATAAAAAACATGAGGGCGATTAAAAAGAACATCGGTAGATAAAATCTCCATGGGGTCATATTTATCCCACAAACCACTACCTGGGCTTCTAAAATCGGGGATGCCACTTTCCGTTGATATTCCTGCTCCAGTGAGCACCAACCAGGGTTTACGTTCCAGCATAAAAGATGCCGCTTTTTTAAATAAACTTTCGTCCATCTTTCTCTCCTTAAATTATGCTTGATACAATAATAAAAGTAATAACTATAGACATCACACTTCCAGCCACAACCTGATACAAATCATGTTTTGCTAAATAAATTCTCGCCCAGCCCAGAGGCAAAAGCAAAAGATAAAGAAACGCCCAGTAAGGGCTAATAATCATGGCCATCGCAGTAACAGGACCGGCAACACCAGCGAGATGAAGACTAATCTTCCAGAAAAGAGAAACAATTGCTCCCACAAAGGTTACTCCCAGATAACAACAGGTAATAGCTACAAGAGGTAAAGGTGCAGAAGTAAGAAGGAAAATAACCAGAGCTAAAAGGTAAAGACCACAAATCATTAAATAAGGAAAAAAACGCTCTTCTCTGTTGGGCAAATCAGGATCAGAAACTTTTCCCTTTTTAGTTAAGAAGACAACCAGTAGTATCGGGAATATGCCCACAAAAAGCAGGCCAATTAAAAAGAAAAACCAGGCTCTCCAGCCTGTTGCAAAACTAAAGCTCACCACAAGATATAAAAGCACTGCTATAGCGCTGGGCTGTAGCACCAGGGAGAAAGTTTCAGCTAATTTCTTTTTTTCCATTTTTCCACCTCAATCTTCTTGCGCATTGTATTTATTCATAGCTCTCTCCCATCCTTCCTCTAAGATAGAGGAAAGAGCAGAAACTGCTCTTTCCTCTCCTTTCTCTAAGAGAGCTTTCTCTTCCCCTTCTGGCACTCCCAGAACGTAATCTATGGCTTCCTCTCGAGAAAGTGGTTTACCTATTCCCACTCGAACACGTAAAAAATCGTCTGTTTTTAAGGTTTCTATTAGAGAATTCAATCCTCGGTGTCCGGCAGTGCCTCCTCCTTTTTTGATTCGCACCACCCCCGGAGGAAAGTCCATCTCATCGTGGACCACAATTAAGATTCCCTCAGAAAAAAGCTTAAATCGGGGAAAATAGAGAAGCCCCTCCCCGCTTTGATTCATATAGGTAAGGGGCTTCAATAGATAAACTTGCTTTCCCTCAACTTCTCCTTTTGTCCAGCTAAGACGATGACCGATATTTTGCCATTTCCAGTTGTATTGGCGAGAAAAACGATCTACTACTCGAAAACCCGCATTATGCCGGGTACGCGAGTATTTTTCTCCTGGATTGCCCAGACCTACTATTAAATACACCAACTATTTTTCTTCCTCAGTTTTTCCTTTCTCTGTTGTCTGAGATTCTCCTACCTCTTCCTTAGCTTCTTCCTCCGTCTCCTCTTCTACTCCTGCCTCTACTTCTTCCTCAACCTCTACCTCTTCCTCTACTACCCTAGGAGGAATAACTACTGCTATCACTTCATCTGGGTCTTCCATTATCGTGACATCCTGAGGAACTTTTAAATCTCCCACCCGGACGACATCTCCAATTTCCAACTCACTAACATCTACCTCAATACCTTCATCAGGTATAGCACCACTGGGACACTCCACCTCCAACTCTTGAGTAACTAACTCCAGAGTCCCACCGGCCTCCACCCCTCGAGCTTCTCCTTTTATTCTCACGGGTAGTGAAAGAGTTATTCTTTGACCAGTTTGCACTTCATAAAAATCCACATGCCAGATCTCTTCTTTTATGGGATTCTTTTGCAAATCGCGGATAATCCCCTTTCTCGTTTCTCCCTCTAAAGACAAATCCAGCATATGGTGAGTAATACCCGGTATTTGTAAGATGCGCTTCAGTTCTTTTTCTCTCACCTTCACCAGCTCTGCCTTTCCATCTCTGCTATCTCGAGAATATAAGACTGCTGGTATCCAGCCTTCTCTTCTCATCTTTCGGCTTTTCTCTTTGCCTTTTTCCTCTCTTCTTTCCAGATTAACAACAACATTGTTGCCTTTTGACATATTATCTTACCTCGCTCTTCTTATATAAAAAGTTCACTAACTGACAATTCACCATGAATCCTCTTAATTGCTTCAGCAAAAATAGGAGCCACAGAAAGTACCTTTATCTTATTTGCTCCTTGCTGAGAAAGTTTTTCCTGGCTTACTTCAATGGTATTGGTAACCACTACTTCCCGGAGACAAGAATTCTCAATTCGAGCAAAAGCTGGCTCACTAAAAACGGGATGGGTAGCACAGGCATAGATTTCTTTAGCTCCCCGTCTGTATAACGCTTCAGCCCCCTCCACCAGAGTTCCCGCAGTATCAATGAGGTCATCGACAATGATCGCTCTTTTATTTTCCACTTCCCCCACTACATTCATCACCATCACTTGAGAATAAGTAGGTCGGTGTTTATCAATAATTGCTAAATCTGCTCCCAGTTTATTGGCAAAAGACCGAGCTCGAGCTGCTCCTCCCACATCAGGGCTAACTACTACCGCTTCTTTCCATCCTCGAGAGAGGAAATAGCGAGCCAGAAGAGACTGAGCAGCCAAATTATCTACCGGTATATCAAAGAAACCCTGAATTTGTCCAGCATGTAGATCCATGGTCAAAACCCGGTCTGTACCGGCGGTAACTAAAAGGTTAGCCACCAGTTTTGCAGAAATTGGCTCCCGACCTTTAGTCTTTCGGTCTTGCTTACAATAACCATAGAAAGGAATGACCGCCGTAACTCTCTCCGCTGACGCACGATGTAAGGCATCAATCATTATTAAAAGCTCCATCAAATGGTCATTGGCCGGAGGGGAGGTGGGTTGTATCACAAAAACATCACAACCACGCACACTTTCCTCAATTTGCACCCTTATTTCTCCATTGGGAAAGCGCCCTACATCTGCTTTTCCTAAGGGGATATCGAGATACCAGCACACTTCCTGAGCCAGAACAGGGTTAGCCGTACCGCAAAAAACTTTTAGATGGCGGGAAAATTCCCGACTGGTTAACATTTAGTCTTTATTCCTCCGTGTTTTTCTTTTCGTCCAATCCTCGATGTTCTTCTGCTTGGCTCTCCCCACCCCCAGAGAATAGGGAGGGACATTTTGAGTTATGGTAGAGCCGGCTGCTGTATAAGCACCTTTTCCGATACTCACCGGTGCCACTAAGGAATTATTGCTTCCTATGAAAACTTCGTCTTCTATAAAGGTGGGATTTTTCTTCTCTCCATCATAGTTACAAGTTATGGTTCCTGCTCCAATGTTTACTTTTTTACCTATCTGTGCATCTCCTAAATAACTTAAATGCAAAGCTCTGGTTTCTTCCCCAATATGAGAATTTTTCACCTCTACGAAATTGCCCACCTTTACTCCTCGCTCCAGTTTGGTGCCCGGACGCAAATGAGCAAAAGGGCCAACTCTCGCTTCTTCTCCTATGGTAGACCCCTCCACCACACTATATTCTACAGAGCCATTCCTTCCCACCTTGCTTTCCGATATTCGAGAAAAAGGACCAATCCGAGCTCCTTTTTCGATTACGCTTTTTCCTTCTATGACTGTCCCGGGATATAACCACACATCCTCCTCTACCACCACATCCCAATCAACGTAGGTAGTAGAAGGGTCTAATATTTTTACCCCCTCATCCCACAGGGAAGCAATTTTCCTTTCTTTTAATATTAAAATAGCTTTGCTAAAATCAGCAGGGGTATTAACATTCAAAAATTGTTCATCCCACTCCACGGCAAAAGCCTCTGGCGTGTAGCCTTTTTCTCGAGCCACTCGAACTGCATCAGTTAGGTAATATTCCCCCTGAGCGTTAGAATTGTCAATCAAGGGAAGAATTTCTTGAAAGGCTTTTCTCTGAAAAGCAAAAACCCCCAAGCTCACCTCGGATATTTTTTTCTCCTGGGTGGAACAATCTTTTTCCTCTACAATCCCCAGAGGTTCTCCTTTTTCATCCCGCACTACCCGTCCAAAGCCAGCAGGGTCAGGAGAAAAAGAAGTTAGAAAAGAAAAGGGATAGCGATTTTCCTCCACTCGAGAGAGAAAAGAAAAAATAGTTTCTCCCTGAAGAAGGGGCATATCAGCATAAAGTATTAAAAACCAATCAATGCCTTCTTGCATCAGGGGGAAAACAGTACTCGCAGCATGAGCAGTACCTTTAGGCTCTTTTTGAACCACTATGGTTATATCCTGACCAAAACTACTTTTTATCAACTCTTCCATAGAGGGAGAAACCACCAGAAATCTTTGACCGAACTCTTCCCATTTCAACTCATCCAGTAAATATTGCATAATAGGCCTACCCCAGGCAGGGAGAAGCACCTTCGGAAGAGAAGAGCGCATCCTTTTACCCTGACCCGCGGCTAAAATTATTAAACCCCATTGAGAAAGATCCATATTTTTCACCACACCAGACAAAACGTGACCAAAGCACGCCCGATTTATGGAAACTATTAACTATTTTATCAAATTTCTATCCTTAATCAACTCAGATTCTTCATCTTTAGCTATCAATTGAGGAAAGCTGTAAGACTTAACTATTCGATGAGAGAACTAAAAGAAGATGGCTGGGGCGGGAGGACTCGAACCTCCGAGTAAGGGATCCAAAGTCCCTTGCCTTACCGCTTGGCCACGCCCCAATAGCTCCTTTATTATATAAGAGTAAAAAAACCCTGTCAATCAAATTCTCACCGTCTAGGAATAGATTCATAATCATAAAAAAGAGGGAGAGAATCTCTCCCTCTCAGATTACTCTGGTTCTCCGGGCCAGGGGCCAGCCACTCCTTCTGCAGCCCACTCCATGGTGATCAAATCTTCAAGAGCAAGACGAACCGAAGAGGGAACAAGTAGATTCCCCTTACGGTCTTTTATAGGTCCAGTAAAAGGACTGAAAGCATATTCAGGGTCGGCCATAGCTTTTTCTAACTCAAAGACTAAATCATAGGCGCTCATTTCTCCATATACCGGGTCATTTACCATATAGCTTTTCAAAGCTTCTTCAAATGCAGGGTTAACAGGCACGCCAAAGTCAGCTCCTAACTCCACTGCTCCGTTGCTTAAAAGCCACCAGTAATCGACGTTTTCCAAATTTTCATTGTTATAGAGTCCAGCATACACCTTAGCAAAAAAGTCGAGATAAATTGCCTCCCAGTGTACCAATTGCCCGGAAACTAGATGATTGGGCGCATAGGACAACATGGGAGAATAATGACCAAAACTGGGAAGTCCTTTTTCTTCTGCAACCTGAGCCACGCTTGCCGAATCTTCAGTAAAAGCCAGAACATCTATTCCCTCAGCAATGAGAGCTTCAGCTGCCTCTTTTGCCCCTTGAGGGTCATACCAGGCACTTTGCAACCACCGCACATTAACCTCTGCCTGGGGATTCACCCGGCGCACTCCCAGAGTAAAAGCATTAATGTGCCTTTTTAATTCCGGAGTAGGAAAAGTCCCCACGTAACCAATCTTTCCCGATTTAGTTAGTGCTCCAGCCATAATTCCGTTCAAATAATAAACTTGATGGAAATCAGCCATATAGGTGGCCAAATTAGGAGCTCGTTTAAACCCGGAACAATGAAAGAAGATTTTATCCGGGTATCTTTTGGCTGCATTCAAAGTTCCATCCATAAAGCCAAAACTTGTGGTCACCACTATATCCACTTTTTCTTGATTAATTAATCGATCGATGATTCCTTCTACTTCTCCTTCTGGAACTGCTTCTACATATATGGTATCCAGCCAGGGATAGACCTCTTCTAACACTTGACGAGCTTGCTCATGAGCATGACTCCAGCCTAAATCCCCTATTGGCCCTACATAGATAAATCCTGCCTTCAACTTAGCCTCTTCTGAAAAAGCTACTCCTGTAATAAGCAAAGACAAAAGAAGAACCACTGCTAAAACTGCCTTTTTATTCATTGAAACGCCTCCTTAAGCATGATAATGAAATTTTCGGAAGTTCCAAAATCTTGTGACATCAAACTAAATAAGCATAGTTCTATCGATTGCTGCACAACTCAACTCCCTTTATTTGCTACAAAATATCTCACATCTCGTGCCACCGTCAAGAGGATCATTTGTTTCGCTTACCATGGCAATCCCGATTTACCATCTATCCCTTACCTTCAGCTGTCATTGCAAATCTCATCTGGTGCCTGAGCGCAAGAAAAAGGTAGGAAAGGAAAGACTAAAAAACCGAGATAATAACACCGGAGAAAAAAGATTCCAGCATGCATGGCAATTTTAGAGTTTATAGGGGGTATCCGGGGAGACGTCTTCTCTACCCAATAGTTTTTGTTCTTTTATATTTTTAATCCGATTTTTAATCTTCCACTTCTAAGTTTATTTCTTTTCCAGGATGCCCCTATTGTATACATTATTCAATTTTCAAGGTGCACTTCTCTCTTTATTCAAGAAGAGACCGAGCTTGAGCTAAAAGATTTTCCAGACTGATACCTAATTTTTCCAGCACCACTTTACCAGGAGCAGAGGCGCCAAAGCGATCAATGCCAATGACCTTACCCTCTTCCCCTACATATTTATACCACCCCAGTGTTGCTCCAGCTTCAATGGCAATTCGTTTTTTAACTTCCGGAGGAAGAACTTCCCGGCGATATGCCTCAGGTTGTTCTTCAAATAATTCACAGGAAGGCATACTTACTACCCGCACCCGGACTCCCTCAGAAGATAGTTTCTCATAAGCCTCCAGAGCCAGACTCACTTCTGAACCTGTAGCAATAATGATGAGCTGAGGTAAATGCGGTGCACAATCGGCGATGATGTAGGCTCCTTTTCTCAAGCCTTCCGCTTTTCCATATTTATCCCGATCGATTACAGGTACGTTTTGCCGGGTTAAAATGAGCGCTACCGGTTCTTCTTTCCTTTCTATGGCTATTTTCCACGCTTCACGAGTTTCATTAGCATCAGCCGGTCGAATGCAAACTAAATTAGGCATTGCCCGAAAGCTCATAAGCTGTTCTACCGGTTGATGAGTTGGCCCATCTTCCCCCAGAGCTACCGAATCATGAGTCCACACATAAATGACTTTACAATGGGAGAGAGCTGCCACTCGAGTGGCTGGCCTCATATAATCAGAAAATACAAAAAATGTCGCCCCAAAAGGAATAAGCCCCCCATGAATGGCAATACCATTTAAAATAGCCCCCATAGCGTGCTCTCGCACGCCAAAAGCAATATTTCTTCCCTCATAACCCAGAGGTCCTTCCACAAGACCTTGAGTTCCAGGGGGGCACGAACCGGGCGCCTGAAAGCTCCCTTTCCCTTTCAAGACTGTGTTTGTAGAAGGGTCTAAATCCGCCGAGCCACCGATGAGAGAAGGAATTTTATCTGCCAGGGCGTTGAGAACTTTGCCTCCTGCCGAGCGAGTGGCAATGTCTCCTGAAGCAGGATCAAAAACAGGAAGGCCTTCGTCCCACCGGGGAGGGAGCTCTCCCTTTATAAGCATGGTCAACTCCTGTGCCAATTCGGGAAACTCTCGAGTATAGGAAGAAAAGAGGTTATTCCATTCTTTCTCCTTTTCTTCACCTTCCCTTATAATTTCTCGCATGTGATTTAAAGCCTCTTCGGGAACATAGAAATCCTGATCCAGAGGCCAGCCGAAAAACTTTCTCGTCTCTACTACCTCTTCTGGTTTTAGAGGTGAGCCATGGACTTCAAAGCTATCCTGTTTAGGACTCCCATACCCGATATGAGTAGAAACCATTATAAGAGAGGGGCGGCTTTCGTCTTTTTGTGCTTCCTGAATTGCCCGAACAAGCTCTTCTAAATTGTTTCCATCTTTTACTTCAAGTACCTGCCATCCATAAGCTTCAAAGTGCATTCTGATGTTTTCAGTAAAACAAATTGACGTCTCTCCTGAAAGACTCACCCGGTTATTATCAAAGAGATAAATCAGTTTCCCCAGTTTCAAATGCCCGGCTAAAGAAGCCGCCTCCTGCGCCACTCCTTCCATTAAATCCCCATCACTCACCAGAGCATAGGTATAGTGGTTAATAATGGGAAAGCCAGGACGGTTGAATCGGGCAGCAAGGTGAGCTTCAGCAATTGCCGCTCCCACGCCCATCGCAAAGCCCTGTCCCAAAGGGCCAGTTGTAGCTTCTATACCACAATCTATGCAGCGTTCCGGATGTCCAGGGGTATGGCTTCCCCACTGGCGGAAACTCTTTAGTTCATCGAGACTCATCTTCTCATATCCACTCAGATAAAGAAGAGTATAAAGCAAGGCCGAACCATGCCCTGCCGAGAGGATAAAACGATCCCTATCAAACCACCGGGGATTTTTAGGATTATGTTTCATAACCCGTCGAAAAAGAACGTAACCCATCGGAGCAGCTCCTAAAGGTAATCCAGGATGTCCCGATTTTGCTTTCTGGATCGTGTCCAGAGCCAGCATTCTAATAGTTTTGACCGTTAACTGATCCACAGACGCTTCCAATTTTTTCACTCCTTTCTTAGTTTCCTATATTTACTCTGATTCTCCCCGCTCATAAGGTTTTCCTAAACTTCCCGGAACACCAATCTTTTTCCGAAAAGCGAGACGAGAAAAGAACACCAGAGCCACCACCGGGAAAAGATAAGGCAGGGAATTTAAAATTTCTGGAGCAACGAAAACCTGTAAGCGAAAAGCTAAGTGAAACAATGCTCCGAAAAGGTAAGCACCAAGAGGAGCATAGAGAGGATTCCAGAAAGAAAAAATAGTTAATGCCACTGCTAACCATCCCATCCCCTGAGTCATACCTGAAGACCAGGTGGGACGATAGGCAACAGCAATATACGCCCCTCCTAACCCAGCCATAATTCCTCCCCAAAAAACTGCTATATAGCGCACTTTCCATACATTGACACCCAGAGCATCACAAGCTGCAGGGTTTTCCCCACAAGAACGCAAAAAAAGTCCCGGTTTAGTTTTAAAAAGAAAAAACCAGAGCACCAGAGCCAGAATGATACTCCCCACCACAAGGAGATTGCTATCTCTAAAGAGGGTTCTCATCCAGAGAGGGAGCAGAGACAAAAAGTCTTCCGAGAAGGGTCTGATAGGTGAGGTGAGCACCTTCCCCTCCCAACTTCTTCCCAAAGTTTCAGCAATCCCCGTTCCCAACATAGTGAGAGCCAGTCCCGATACAGTTTGGTTGGCACGCAGAGTAACACTAGAAAAAGCATGAATCAGAGAGAACAATCCTCCCGCTATGGCTCCCGCCAGAATTCCCAACCAGGGGTTAGAAGTCAAATAAGCCACACAAAAAGAGGAAAATGCCCCCAGCATCATCATTCCCTCTATCCCCAGGTTTAGAACCCCGGCCCGCTCGACATAAATCTCTCCCAGCGTGGCTAAAAGAAGGGGAGTGCCATAAGCCAGAGCCCGATTTAAGGTTCCTAAAACAAGTTCAAGAGCCACTTCTCTCCACCGCTTTCTCCTCCCCCCATATGATACGATATCGGCTCAAACGTTCAGTAGAAATGAGAAAAAAGAGAATAAGCCCATTGAATACCGATACCACCTGAAAAGGAATACCCAACGACACCCGGAGAGCATCGCCACCGGAGAGGAGAGCACCAAACAAAAAAGAGGTAAAAATTGTAGCCAGAGGATTGGCTCGAGCTAACCAGGCCACAATTATCGCCGTGTATCCGTAACCTAAGGAAATATGGTCGGGATGCCTCAAAAGATGATGTATACCAGCAACCTCTCCTACTCCTGCAAACCCGGCTAACCCCCCTGAGAGGAACATCGCGAAAAGAACAATCTTTTCCTCACTTATTCCCAGAAGCTTTGCTGTTTCAGAACTGTTACCCACAATACGGAACTCAAAACCTAAAGCGCTTTTTTTAAGGAAAATATAGCCCCCCACAGCCAGAACAATGCCTGTTAAAAGAGTAAAATAGGGAACTCTGGTTATCCCCATCGTTTTAAGCCAGGCCGCCTCAGGAAAAGTATCAGTGTAGGTAAAACCTCGCACTCCTTTACCTTTCCAGGGACCTCCAATTAGATAGAGAACCAGATTAGAAGCCACATAGTTAAGCATAAGGGTAGAAAGAACCTCGTTCACTGCAAAACGAGTTTTAAAGAAAGCAGGAATCAAAGCCCATCCTGCTCCAGCTAAGAATCCCAGCAGAAACATCGTGGGAAGTAAAAGAAAAGAGGGAAGCCCGGAAAAAAGAGCCACCCAGGTAGCGGCAACAGCTCCCAGAAGAATTTGCCCTTCCGCTCCAATATTGAGCACTTGAGCCCGAAAAGCTAAAGCTAACCCCTCACCTACCAAAAGTAGAGGAATGGTTCGCTTTAGAGTCTCGGAAAAAGCGTACCAGCTCCCAAAAGCTCCCCGGAAAAAAGTTTGATAAGCTATCCAGGGAGAAATATGGTAGAACAGAAAAATAATGCTGCCACATGCAAAAGCAAGAACAATAGCCAAAAGAGAGAAAAAGATGACAGAGTAAAGAGTTGGTTGTAGCGATAACTCTACGCGGAACGACGTAAGTTTTCTTCTACCCACTTATATCCTTACGCCTCCCATCCCCAACCCAATTTCTCGCCGATCTTCTTCTGTCCAGTGCTCTTTCTCTTTCTCTCCTACAATTTCTCCCTTAAACATAATCACTATTCTATTGGAAAGTTTCAAAAGCTCATCCAGGTCTCCAGAAATAAGAAGAATTCCTGCACCTTCTTCTTGAGCTTTTACCAGTAACTCATGAATAGCCTCTACACCGGAAACATCCAAACCAGCAGTGGGATTGGAAGCTATCACCAATTTTGGTTTCCGCTCCAGCTCCCGCGCAATGATTACTCTCTGACGGTTTCCTCCTGAAAGAAGCCGCACCGGAATATCCGCAATAGGTGGATTAATGTGATAATTGGAAATAAGTTTTTCACTGTAAGCTTCTGCCTTTTCCCAGTCCACCCAGAAACCCTGGGAAAACGGAGGCCGAGAATAACCTCGCAGCAGGAGGTTTTCCGCTACACTCATCTCCCCCACCAACCCCATATGCCGCTCTTCAGGAATATAAGCTACTCCTAAAGAAGCGATATCTCGAGGCGGGAGATTAGTTATTTCTTTATCTTGTAAGAAAACATGCCCTTCTGTAGCCTGACGTAAACCCACTATTACTTCCGCCAATTCTTTCTGTCCATTTCCCGCCACACCTGCCACCCCTACAATTTCTCCCTCTCTTACGGTAAGAGAGAGCTTTGAAAGAGCAGGAATTTCTCTATCTCCCATAGCGGAAACTTTCTGAAGCTGAAGAATAATTTTACCTGATACGGTTTTACGGGGAACCACAGAAATCACTTCTTTTCCCACAGTCATTCGGGCTAACTCTTCCAGAGAAACCGAGGAGGGAAGAATAGTAGAAATCACCTTCCCTCTCCGCATCACTGTCACAGCATCGGCAATCTCTTTAACCTCATTGAGTTTGTGAGTGATAAAAATGCAGGTTTTACCCTCTTCTTTCATCAACCGGAGAGTGGCAAATAGCTCTTCTGCTTCTTGAGGAGTCAGAACCGAGGTAGGTTCATCCAGAACAAGAATTTCAGCCCGGCGATAAAGAGCTTTAAGAATCTCAACTTTTTGCTTCTCGCCCGCTGAAAGTTGCCAGATACGAGCTCGAGGATCTATTTTCAAACCATATCTTTCTGAGAGAAACCTGATTTCGGATTCCGCTTTTTCTGCGGGAAAGAAAAAAGGAGTAGATGCTAACCCCAGAATGATATTTTCGCTAACCGTGTGAGTAGAGATGAGCTTAAAATGCTGGTGAACCATGCCAATCCCCAGATTAATGGCCTCCCGAGGGGAAGAAATCTTAGTGGGCATACCCCTAATGATTATTTCTCCTTCATCGGGGGGAAAAAGTCCATAGAGAATATTCATGAGCGTTGTCTTGCCTGCTCCATTTTCTCCCAGTAAAGCGTGAACAGTGCCTTTTTCTACTTCAAAAGATACCCGGTCGTTAGCTAAAATGTCAGGAGAAAAACGTTTGGTGATAGAGCGGAAAGCAACCTCGACTGTTTTTCCTTCCTTGCTGTTTTTCTCTTTTTTTTCTACTACCGCCATATAAATTCATCTCCACACAGGATTATACCTTATTTCTCAAAAAACTCACCAGAGTATTATACTATAGGGGGAAACCTCCTATCACCCCCTTTAAGGGATTAAAAGAAAAACAGAAAAAGATAAAAAGGAAACAGAACTACCTACAGTGTAAAACTAAAAAGGCAGCCTGCGGCGCTAAAAACAAGATAAAAAGACAAAATTACTGAGGGAGAAAGCATCCCTCAGTATCTACGACGTAAGACTAAAAACTATGCCGGGGAAAGCGTCTCCCCCGGCAGTAGGTGGCCTCTTCTTATAACCCTCCTTGAGAAGAGGCCTTATAGCGCGAAGAACAACTCTCCCCATAAATGAAGTAGATTAAAATGATTCTTGCGGTTAAATCTCCCCGATCTGGCGAATCTTCTGGTAAAGGATATCCAATTCTTCTCCTTTTACCAGATAAGCATAAGCCCCGTTTTTCATAGCTCGCTCTCTACCTTCTTCATAAATAGTAAGCATAATTACCGGAATGCCCAGCTGAGATTTAATCTCCTGCAAGATACTAATCCCATCACCATCGGGAAGCTGCACATCCAGAATAACAACATCGGGTTGAGCAGCTTTGATTTTTTGCAAAACTCCCCGGGCACGATGATAAGTACCCACCACTTTTATATCTTTTTGACGGTTGAGAAGAAACACCAGGCTTTCCAGGAAAAAACGGTTATCATCCACAACAAAGACTTTTTTCTGGCTGATTTTGACCTCCGTTGTCAATTTACCATCCTCCAGACTCTGCAGTTCTAAATCCTGAATACTACTATAAATGGAAAACAACCTGCTTCATATAGGACTAAATTCCTATTTTTAAAAGCCAAGTGTACTATATTGGAAAATGAGAAGTACTATTATTGAATCCCCTCCCTCACTGCTATAGTGACCAGCTCTGTTCGACTTTTTATCGATAGCTTATCCATAATGTTGCTGATATGATTTTTTACCGTACTTTCGCTGATATACAGCTCCTGAGCAATCTGCTTATTATTTTTCCCCTGAACAATCAACCGAGTAACTTCAATTTCCCGTTCGGTCAATTTATTATATAAAATTGATTGTTCCTTATCCAGGGGACTGGTTTTTCTGATTCTATCTACCATGCGAGTATAGACATGATTACTCAAGAGTATTTCTCCATCCATAGAGGCTTGAATGGCTTTTAACAGGTGTTCAGGTGATTCTTGTTTCAGGATATATCCTTGGGCTCCTTCTTTTATCGCCCGATTGATGGTTTCTTCATCTTCCTCAACCGTTAACATTATCACCCGGCAGTCTCCTTTTTGTCGTTTTATGAATCTTATTAACTCAATCCCACTTCCACCCGGCATATTAACATCTACCAGAGCAACATCAACTTCATTAAAATCAATAGATTTTCGCGCTTCTTCGCCACTTTGAGCCACTGCCTTAACTTCATACCGGCCATCACTTTCCAGCAGTTGTTTTA
Organism: Candidatus Sordicultor fermentans; assembly: GCF_012728195.1. Taxonomy (NCBI): domain Bacteria; kingdom Pseudomonadati; phylum Atribacterota; class Atribacteria; order Atribacterales; family Candidatus Caldatribacteriaceae; genus Candidatus Sordicultor; species Candidatus Sordicultor fermentans. The sequence continues at coordinate 3,411 of NZ_JAAYFP010000119.1, read as the reverse complement.
AACCAGCAATAAAAATGGGATGGTCATCAATAAGAGCAACTCTTATTTTCATAGCTCTATACTAAAAATTAAACCGCTATTTCTCTCGGTAAGGGAACTTTTACCATAATTTTTGTTCCCCATCCCGGTTGACTATCAATATCAAACTTCCCTCGCAAAACCCGAACCCTTTCTTTAAGGCTTCTAAGACCAAAATGTTCAGATTCTTTTTCTTCCAAAGCTTCAGGGTCAAAGCCCACTCCATCATCTTCTATAGAAAAAATCATCTGTTGTTTGCTATTCGTTATACAAATTTTAACTTTCTGAGCTTGAGCATGTTTTTGAATGTTAGATAAAGTTTCTTGCAAAATCTTCAGCACCGTTTGGTAAACCTGATAAGGAATTTCTTTAACATCCACTTTATAGTCAAACTCAACCTCTTTGTCAGGAGTAGCAAAAAGATTGATAGTCTCGTCAACTTTCTCCCGGAATTGTAGAGGAGTAATTGGTTTGCCCTTCAGTTCAGAAAGAATAAAGCGCGATTCTTCCAGACCCAATTTATTCAAAGATTGAACTTTCTGCAAAATCAAGAGGTCGTTGGAATCGGCATTTTCCAGACTTTTTTCCAGAAGATGAAGATAAATTTGAGTGGTAACCATAATCTGCGTTAATCCATCATGAAGTTCACGTGCCAGGCGATTTCTTTCTCTCTCCTGAGCCAGCCTTCTACTCTTTTGATAGAGGGAGATATTCTCAAGAGCAGCATTTCCCATATTCACCACAATGGAAAGCACAAGATAATCGATAATAGTAATAGGCTTCTTCAAAATGCCCGTAAAAAGGTAGGGAGGATGATTTCCTGATACTAAAGGTATAAAGAGGAAAAAAATTCGGGAACTATGTTCAATAGTTATAACTTCCTTTTGCTCAATACACTCCTGGATTTGGTCATCAACTTCAGCAAAATCCTTCCACCGGAGCTGTTTTGGCCAATCTTTCTCAAAAACCAGAAAAGGTCTTTTTTTAGAAAGCTTGAATACTGCTGCCTTTCTCGCACCCGTCAAGGTTTTCACCGAATAAAATATTTTCTCAAAGACATCACTTGAGGTATCAGTACAGAATAAAGAGGAAAAAAGGCCAACGATTTCAGATAGGGCAACAATAATGTGCTCCCGCCTCCGGCGAAGACTGTTTTCTTCCAGGATGATAGCAATATTAATGGTGAGTGCTTCCAGCTGGGGAATGTCCTCTTCCTCGAAGGGGCAGTCAGTCCGGTTTAAATTAAGGACACCAGCTACCGCTCCATCAGTCTTTTTGATAGGAAGCGAGATAGAATAATCTTCTCTTTTCCTTCGGCGAGAAAACTGACTGTAATTATAGTCATCTATAATCAAGGGCTCACCGGTTTTAAAAACATGCTCCGATACAGTTTCCCCATCCGATTTTATTGGAGCTCCGATATACTCATCCAGAAGCCCCTGACCAGCAGCAATAAATAAGCTTCCATCACTACGAGCCAAAACCAAAGACCCAGTTTGAGCACCAGATAGCTTTATCGCATTGTCAACAATGCTCTCCAGGGTTTTTATTTCACTCCCGTTGAAGGTATGCTCTACCACGCCCACGCCCCTCCACGATAGAAGAAATGAAAATCTTTACAATATTATAGCAGAAAAGAACTATAAGGGGGTTTACCCCCTTATAACCCCCAAATACCGAAAAGATTAAAAATGTAAAAGACAAAAAACTACTGAGGAAGGAAACAGACGATCTACGACGAAAGATTAAAAGACTAAAAGAAAAACAGAAAATGCAAAAATCACTGGAAGAGGAAATACATCTCTCCCAGTATAAGAGGGAAAGAATTCCCCCCTTATGAACCCCTGGAAAGACAAAACAAAGAGGGCAAATACAACACGGAGAAAAGACCTCCGTGTTTGTCATTCCTGAATGGTTCTATCCCCTTTTTCGTCACCCCGGCAACTTGCGAGCCGGGGTCCAGAAGTATTTGAAAGCATATGGATGCCTGATAAAAGCGCTCAGGCATGACGAGAGAGGTGGATTCCTGAATGCTTCTACGAGGGGTCTAAACTATAAAGGGGATAAATCCCCCTTATAACCCCCAAAAAAACAAAAAACATAAAAAAATAAAAGACCACTGAGAGAGAAAAAACAGACAGCCTACGGCGTAAGATTAAAAGACTAAAAGAAAAACAGAAAATGCAAAAAACTACTGAGGATGAGGAAAACATCTTCCTCAGTGGATTCCCGACTAAAACTTTCGGGAATGACAAAAAGGGAAGTCGTCACCCCTGAATGGCTCTATCATCACCAAGTCCCTCATTCCTGAATGGTTCTATCAGGAATCTAAATAACAGGATGGGAAACCCTCTATGTATTTTCCCCTCAAGTCCGTCACCCCGGCAATCTTCAAGCCGGGGTCCACAGCATAGAGTACAAATCCACTTATCGCCCACTTATTTTTTATCTGTGCGAGTCCTCAAGATGGTAATTTAGCAGGTTTTGCGGGATACCGTAGCTATATCCTGTTTATAAAAACTATCCTGTCTTTTTTTCTTCCAAAGCAATCCAACCCTCTTTAATGGCCCTGATAGCCCGGATTAGGTGAAGCTCAAACATCATCTCATCGCCTTCAAATTCCCGCCGGATTTCTTCCTCTATTTGAGTGAGCTCAGCGGCGGGCAAGCCACTTTCTCTTTTAATCTTTTCTAAATCGAACATTTCCATCTTTTAATCTCCCTAAACCTCTGGAGGAGCCAAGATCTCAATCATCTTGAGCCCCTGTTTAGCATTGACGTAATTCACCAAAAATCGGGTGCTACGCTTGACTAAATGCTTAAAATTCCAACTAACCAAGATATCTGCATTGCCAAATACTGCTGCAGCTACATGGAGAGCATCTGCAAAGTACCTCGATGGTACCACTCCTTCTTCGACATAGAGCTTTGCCAGGTTTCTCATCTCATCGGTTAGATTAAGAACCATAAAATTTTGGGTAAGGGTAAGTAACTTTTCTCTCAGGTTGGAATGTGCTTGGCCAAGCTCCTCAATAGTTAGCTCAGAGCAAAGCTTTTCGTGTCCTTCCAGTACTAGCCAGAAATCCCTCGTCATCTGCATCCGCTCTGGTGTTCTTTCATCATAATATGCGCTGAAAACAGAAGTATCCAGGTAAAGTTTCATCCCTTCCCGCTTTAACTCCCTTCATAGGCTACCTGATAACACTCTCGATATTCACCAGTTCAGCTTTATTTTATCACAATCCATTCAGCCATTGCATATATTATTGCTCTTCTCTATTATCCCTGCATGGCTCAGAATTACAGGGGCTAAATCTACTTATCGCTTCCTCTTTTGCTGCCGCAATGACACTCCGTCTCCATCATTCCTGAATGGTTCTATCGACTATGAGGG
>NZ_JAAYFP010000118.1:0-28452 GCF_012728195.1 Candidatus Sordicultor fermentans | reverse complement strand
GCACCATGAGCTTGTCTATGCAGCACCTTATGCTCTTTTCCGTGATAAGCTCGTGGACAACCTGGAATTCACGGCGAAGGGAGGTTTCTCCGTCTATCCAGTGCCACCATACATGGCCTTCACACCAGAGATGCCGCCGGCCTATTCTATAAAGCCGGAGGATCTATAAGTCTGTGTAATGTGCGGGAAGCTATAAAACAAAGACGCTCCCCACTCAGCTTGCAAGCAGGGGAGCGTCTTCCAGCAAAGTCTTCAGAAAAGGGATGTGTTTATAAATTCTGGCTATACTGACTTTCCTGCAAGCGTAGTGTTTATCACCTCTATATAGGAGGCAATACTCGCCTCAGAGTGATAAGGATTTCAGGCATCACCGGTAGAGCCTGCTTTAGCTATCGCAACGCCCTGAGGATAACAATGTTTAATATGGTTTTTTGTTCCTTTTGGTATGTCGAAAGAAGATGGGTTGAGAAATTTTAGATGCTTTCCATATGTTTGGGATTTCACGGCAATGAAGAGAATTATATATAAAAACATATGTCACAGGTAGAGAAAAATGGAAGAGTTAAAAAGGAAAGATTGATGACAAATGACCCATATTGCTGTAACATATTTAAGAATAAGAAAATTAGATGTTAAAGGGGAAGTTCTTGAGTAATTTATGGGTAGGAGATAATCTCTCCGACGTAAAAGTTAAAAATCGCTCTTTGGTGTTACGTTTACTGAAGAAAAAAGGGCCTTTATCCCGGATTGATTTAGCACGCATCACTGGTCTTACTCAACCTACGATTACGAACATCGTCAACGACCTTTTGTCGGCCAATCTTTTACAGGAAGTGGGTATTTCCGATACCAAAGCGGGGAGAAAGCCCATTCTTCTTTCCGTGAATGACCAGGCTTTCTACATCATCGCCATCAACTTTAGCCGGCGAGGCTTCTCTATTGCCCTTTGTGATCTGGGTCCCAACATTCTTTTCCGCTGTGATTCTTCTTACAGCCTATTAGAAAATACCGACATAGCTCTTTTAGAACTTCAGAAGGAGTTCATCCACATTTTGGAGTATGCTACTCAGTCTCTCCGTCTTATTTTAGGAATCGGTATCAGTGTACCCGGCCCTGTGGATGCTGAGTCCTGTACTATTTTAGCTCATCCTACTTTCTTGAAACATCGCTCCCTGGATCTTCGATTTTATTTGAGGGAGTATGACCTTCCCATTTTTATGATGCACGATGCTGATGCAGCCTGCCTGCATGAGACCTGGAGTGGAGAGGCTCGAGAAACCCAGAACATGGTCTATTTTATGGTGGGAGAGGGAGTGGGGGCGGGAATTCTCATAGACGGAAAAATTTATCGTGGTCATCATCGTCAGGGAGGAGAAATAGGGCATACCAGCGTCAATCTTTTTGGTCCTCGATGTGTGTGCGGGAATTACGGTTGCTTAGAGAGTTATTGTAGTATTCCCAATGTCTTAAAAAAAGCGCAAGAGGTTGTCTGGTTTGGAGAAAGTAGTTATTTAAGGGATATTTCTTCTCGTCAGGGGGGAATAGAATTTCACCACCTTTTAGAAGGAGCAAGGATGGGGGATAACACTTCCTTGCAGATTCTCAATCAATTGGGTCAATACGTGGGAGTGGGAATGGTAAATTTAATCAACCTCTATGACCCGGAGATGGCGGTTATAGGAGGAGAAGTAGCTCTGGCCCAGGAGTTCATTGCTGGAACGGTCAATCAGGTACTGGAAGAAAGACTGCTCTACCGAGAATATGTAAATCCCCAATTGCGCTATTCTAAATGGGGAAGAGATGTCACACTTTTGGGAGCAGCTTCCATTGTTCTGGATCACTTCATTGCGGGAGAGCTGGGAAAATTCTAGCTCACCTTTTTCTGATTATTATCCGATTGGGTATGCAAGCGATAAAGCCTCCGTTGTCGGGAATTTTCCCCATCTCGATGCAAATGTGATCCGGGCAGGGAGAGGAGCTAACCCATACCTTTCCTCCTTCTATCTTCACTATCGTTTCTCCCAGCGGCCCTTCCAGGGTTATAACTTTTTCTGTCCGGGGAGTAACTTTCAATTCTATGATTTGGTCCTGGGTCTCCAGTAAAATACTGTAAAAATCTCGAGATGATGAATATTTCCCCCCCACCCATATTCCTGCTGCTGCAAACAGAGGCAAAATAACCCACCATATTTTTCGCTCTTTCATTAATGATTTACCATTAATTATTAATCACAAATTTTCAAGGAGAAAAATTTTTGTAGAGCTCCTCTACCCGGGAAATAATAGTTTTTACCGGAATACCCAGTTTTTCTGCATACCATACTGCTCCTCCTGCTCCTACTCCCTCTTTTACGAATCCTCGCTCATAATCAGAAAGTCCGGGGAAGGAGGAGTGAGAAAAATCTAAAGGAGCAGAGTAAACTTCTACCCCTAATTCTTGCGCTATCTCCTTGACGTGAGCGCTTTTATCTTCTACTACATAGCGGGTGGTAGCTACAAAAAGGGGACGATTATAACCTTGATGGCGAAGCACTGCACTTACTGCTAACATTTGAGTCCCTCCAGCTAAAACCACCTGGCATTCCGGTAGAGCTCCTTCTACCAATCCTCCTGCCACCGCTTGCATGGGGTCTCCACAGCTCTCCACTGCTTTTAATCCTGCTCCCTGCAAAGAACCGTAGCTAATACCTTGAAAAGAGCTAACCTCTTGCCACACTTTCTCTTTAAGGGGAATGGGGTTATGAGGAAAGGCCGAGGAGACCATTCCATTGTATCCTAAAGCCCGAAGAACACAAAGAGCTGAGGTGGTTCCTCCGGGTAAAGATTCGGCTATCACCAGGCAGTTTTGAGTTTTAGAGAGTTCTTCTCCTAACATTTTTCCTTTTTCCCAGAGGGAAAAAGCTTCTTCTACTGCTTTTCCCCGGCGGGGGTCTCTCCCTGGAGAAGCGGCAGTTTCCACATAGGGAACGGTGGGGGGAAGAAGAGTTCCTGCTCGCACTATAAGCACTGGAAACCCAGCCTCCAGGTAAGCCGCTCTACTTATGAGAGCGGGGGTGGGATGTCCCTCCGGGTCAACGGGAAGAGCATCGATTATTTGAGGTTTACCTTTCCAGAGCACTTCGGCATCAGCTGGAGCAGTATATGCCACCGCTTCTGGGTTAGAACCAGCTGCTGAAAGTCCGGGAATAGTTCCTAATTCAGTTCCTCCAACAATTAAAATAAACACGTTTACCTCCTGTTTAAGAAAATTATTATATATATACAATTTAATCACTTCTGGGGAAAAAGGGGAAGAGCATAAAAGGATAAAAGAAGGAGATTAAAGTGATATGTCGGGGAATTCCCCCGACATATAGCCAGTCAGTTCTAGTTTTTCAGTCTACGTTAGAGATGGTTTACTGAGGAAGGTTTCTTCTTTCCTCAACGCTGGAGCGTTTTTCCTCCAGCGTAATTTTTAATCTTTTGCGTTTTTATAGTATTCCGCAAACCCTATTATAATTGCTATTCCTTGCGGGAAAGAGAAAGCTTCTCCAGGGGAAATTCGGGAAGTCTTAAACTCCCTGAATTTTGCTGAAGTGGAAATTGAAAATCAACAGTTCTTACTCAAAATCAAAGGAACGGAACTGAGTAATAAAATCTTAAAACTCTTCAAAATTAAACCCCCTAAAAATATCACCCCTAAAGAAGAACTATCTCTGTAGACTACTTAAGGTAGTGAGTGTAGTGGCAAAATAACATATTCTAATTTAAATAATATAGATTTGATGCGGGTTTCAGCTAAGTGAAGTGTCAAAGTCGGGATAAAGGGGTTCGTAAGGGGGAAAACGCTCCCATCTTGCTGGGAAATCTTTTCTTCCAGTTGTCTTTGTTTTTTTCACTTTTTCTGGGGGTTATAAGGGGATTGGTTTCCCCCTATAGTCGGGTTCACAAAAGAGCACTCCCCACTGAGGGATACTTTTCTCCCTCGGTAGTCTTTGTTGTTTTATATTTTGCTTTTGATTTCTTGCGTGGTCATAGGGGGTGTTACCCCCTTATAGTTCTATTTTATCGGCTACGACGGTCGCTGGCATAAAAGGAAAGGAGAACATAAAGCACGATACCAAATGCCAACCATTTTCCAGCATCTCCCAGACCAAATGCTATCAATAAGTTGGTTAAAGCCTGTAAAAAGATAGCTCCCAAAATAACTCCGATGTAATTTCCATCTCCGCCGGTGAGCGACACTCCACCTACCACTACCGCAGCAATACTGGGCATAACGTAGTTGGAGGCCATATCCTTAAAAGCAATTCCCATGTTGCCAATCAATAGCAGCCCTGTGAGGCTTGCCAGTATTCCACTAATTACAAAAACGACGCACCTTACTGCTTTCACGTTAATACCGCTCAGGTATGCAGTTGTTTCATTAGACCCTACTCCAAAAAGAATCGTACCCCACTTTGTTTTATTAAGCACAATCATAACCAAAACAGTGATAGTAAATAAGATAAAAAGGATGTTAGGAAATTTACCGGTGGATTTGGCAGCGAGAGTTGCCAGAATCGGTGAAGGTCTCCCGGTAATATTTCTTCCTGCTGTATAAGCGTTTACGATGCCCTGGAGAATGTTAGCCATAGCCATGGTTACGACGAGAGGTGGAAGCTCCAGGAAAGAAACCAGCGCTCCGTTGGCTAAACCTATGGCACTTCCCAGAGCCAGAGCAATTAAAATAGCAGCTCCCAGATTGGCATTTTGGCCATCCATAACGCTGGCGGTGAGAACAGCAGTAAGAGTAGCAGCATACCCCACAGATAAGTCTAAACCACTACCTCCAGCAGCAATTACAATCATTTGACACAGGGCAAACAGGGCGGTGAATGAAGCCAGCTTTAAGGTAAACAAAACTTGTTCTACGGTCAAGAAGTTGGGCACTATTATTCCACCCAATGCAAAAAGGAGCACAATCAAGATAAAAGCCACGATTATTTTTTTATATCTTTCAAAAAACATTGATATACCCAGATTCATACCGTTATTCTCCTTTAAATTATTCTTTACTATACAGGGTATAGGCTACGGGAGCAGCAATGGCAATAATCACAATTAATCCTGACACCAGAGTCTGGTAGGCGGTAGAAATATCAGCAAAGAAGATAATTTTGTTCACAAAATTAAGAATTAGAGCTCCTACCAGGGCGAAATAAACGCTTCCTTTTCCTCCGCTGATGGCTACACCTCCCACAATTGCTGAGGCTATTGCCCTCAAGGTCAGGGGGTCACCCATTCTTGCGTCTCCGGACTGATTTTGTCCTACAAAAAACAGAGCAGCTAAAAAGATAAATATCGAATTGATAATGCAAGCTTGCATTTGCACCTTTGCCGTATTAATACCACTGGCATAAGCGCTCTCGCTATTACTTCCTACCGCGTAGATATGTCTTCCTATCCTGGTTTTGCTAACGATAAACCATATAAGACAGGCCGCTAAGATTAAAATCAAAGCAGGAGGGATAACACGGCCAAATTGCTTAATATAGGGATGAATTCCTTCTATCATTCCCGGGTTATAGAATATCCTGAACCACTCAACCGATTCTCCCCCCGGGGTGGGTCGCAAGAAAAGGCCAATTCCCAACCATATGTAAGAGGTAGCAAAGGTAACAATAACGGGGGGAATTCTCAAGTAGCCAATACCAAAGCCATTAACTACACCCACTAAAATTGCTACGGCAAGAGTGACAAGGATAGCATAGACTCCAGTTATAGGATCAGATTTCTTCATAACTGTCGTTAGCACGCAGGTAAAAAGAGAAAGTGCCGACCCAGCAGAAAGGTCTATTCCACCAGATATAATGACTACTGCAGCGCCCATCGCTAGAAGTATCAATGGAGCAAAGGCGTTTATGTTTCTGACTATGGATTTAAGGGTAAAGAAATTTTCCTGTAAAATGGCAGTAATGGTAAACATGACTATCAATATCAATAAGCTGGAAAATTCAGGACGAAAAACATAATTTGATAAAGCAGGTCTTGAGGAATTTTGATTGTTTTTATTCATTATTCACCACACCTTATCTCAATCGCATAGAACAGGCGATAATTGTGTCTTGGTTTATATCTCCGCCTTCTAAACTTGCAACGATCTGCCCTTCGTACATGATGAGAACCCTGTCACAGTATTCTACAAGCTCTTCATTATCGCTGGCATAAAGAATGACACTCGTATTCTTTTCTTGCACTTGATTCACGATATACTGATACAAGTCTCTTTTTGCTCCGACATCAATCCCCTTTGCTGGATCAGCCAGCAAAAGAACATTGATGTCAAAGGGCAACCACTTTCCCACCACGACTTTCTGTTGATTTCCGCCTGATAAGTTCTCTACTGGTACATCAACAGTGGGCGTTTTTATAGAAAGGACCTCCACTATCTCCTCGCATTCCCTCCGATATTCATCATAAGGGATAAAAGAAGGATGACCAGGAAGACCCATTTTAGGAAAAATCATATTAAATAATACCGAGCGCTTCAAAAAAAGACCTTCCAATTGTTTATCTCCGGGGACAAACACTATTCCCTCTTTTATGGCATTTAATGGTCTATTTAGTTTGATTTTCTTTCCTCTTAGCTCAGCGTCGCAATGAAGACTATGGAAAGCACCAGCTAAAGCGTGCATCAACTCAAGCTGTCCTTGTCCTGCAAGCCCTCCTATGCCCAGTATTTCTCCTTTTTTCAGGTCGAATGACACATTTTTCAGGGACTTGCCATAATTTAAATTTTTTATACTCAAAATTGTTTCATCAGTCACCGCCACGTGCTTCTTCTCCACTTTTGTTTTTTGAGTATCTCCAGTAATATAGCTTATAATTTTTTCCGGATCTTTTTCATCTTTTTCAAAATCAATAGTGGCTACATTTTCACCATTTCTGAAAATGGTGACATCGTCGCAAATTTCCATTACTTCCCAGAGGCGATGGGAAGTAAAAATCATAGCTACTCCTTCCTTAGCGAGAGCTCTCATGCAGTCAAAAAGATTTTTAACCTGGGCTTGCTCTAAGGCAGCGGTGGGCTCATCTAGGATAAGGAGTTGAGGATTTTGAGAAATAGCCTTGGCTATTTCTACAATCTGCATTTCTCCTGGATTTAATTGGGAAACTTTTTTGTTGATGTCTAGGTCAGGAAGAAGTTGAGCCAATATCTTTCTGGATAATTCTTTGGCACTATCATTGTTTAAAAATATACCATTGCTTTCTTCTTTTCCCAGGACGATATTTTGCCAGACAGTCAAATCTGCCACCAGACTGAGATTTTGAAACACCATGGCAATTCCATCTTTTCGAGCTTCGCTCGGACTCCGGTATCTCACCGTTCTACCTTTATATTTTATCTCTCCCCCATCGGCTTGATAAACACCGCAGATAATTTTGGACATAGTGCTTTTACCCGAACCATTGGCTCCCAGAAGACCGGTGATTCTCCCCTGGTAACAGCGCAAATTGGCATTGGATAGAGCAACTACTCCTCCAAAATTCTTTTTAATTCCTATCGCTTCTAAGACTATCACACTTTATCCCTCACTCTCCAAAATTAGCCATTCTCTACGTTTTTTGTTTCCCCTGCTTGAGAGGATAGTCTCTTTTTTTTCACGTGGATTCCACCTGGGGTGTGGCACGCCAGAGGACCTGGCATTTTAGAAAAGAAGTAGAGAAAAAGCATTGGAACTTGTGCTTTTTCCTCGGGCTGGCAGGGCAGTCTCTCTGCATTTTAATATTCTTTGGTCTCCTATTCATACCGGTTAGCTCTCGCCATAGTAAATACAAAGTTGAACAGATTCCTTACTTTACTCCTAATTCGAAGGGATAGAAGCTCACTTTACCCCTTCGAATTAGGAGTAAATTGTCTCGTTTATTCAAATAGTGCTGCTACTTCCTCTTCAGACATAATTTCGCTTAACAGATAGTCGTCTGGTTTGTCTTTCAGGAGTTCCCACGCCTCATCAAAGTTTTCATCGGTGACGAACATGCTAACCTGATAATAGAAAGTATTATCTTTCAAAATGTCCGGCTTGAAATTTTTCCCGTTATAAAGCTGCAGAGCTATGCGAAAAGCAGTTCCACCAATTCCGGGAGGATTGGGCTGAGTGCAAGCCTTGAAATCGGCTCCCTGGTCTCTTAATTTTTTCCATTCTTTAAAGAAAGCAGTGCCTGGGTCTCCATACATAACTTTAGGGAGCTTATTGGCATCTAGGAAGGCAGAAAGAATTCCAAATGCCATACCATCTTGAGTGATTACCGCGTCAATTTGTTGGCCAGAAGCGATAATCTGGGTGGCTACTTCTTTAGCCTTGGTCTGGTCCCAGTATCCTGAGGTATCAGCAATCAACTTGATATCAGGGTAGTTCGCAAGCACCTCATAGGTTGCTCTAATTCGTTCATTGTTTGCCGGATGTCCTTCTAAACCATAGATTTGAACGGCGTTCCCTTTCTGGAGAGTGGAGGCAATGAATTCCACATTTTTCTTATTCCAGGCATAATGGTCCAGGGTTATGTTGACAACATCAGGAGCGGTTACCGTGGCATCAAAAGAAACAACCAGAATACCTTCTTCCTGGGCTTCTTTTATTACTCCATTTAATGCATCGGGAGAGTTGGGGTTCACCATAATTATATCCATTCCCTGGGATATAAAATCGCGAAGGATGTTAGCCTGCTCTGTGGCGTCACCGTTGACAATATTATTTACTATCTTGTAATCAGCAATTTTGCCTGCAGCCTTGTACTCATCGCCGACTTCCTGCATAGCAGCTATCATGATGTCTCGCCAAGAAGTTCCTGACGAACCAGTAGAAATTCCTACCACCGGAAGTTTTTGAGCAAAAACCTGGCTACCAAGGCTTAAAAATAACACGCAAATAACACTTATCACCAGTAACTTGGATATTCTTTTCGACATGCTTAAAATCACCTCTTTCTTTTAATTATAAGTCAGGCTTACTGAGAAAACCTCTGAATCGATTTGCTATTCTTTTTGTCACCTCCTTTTCTAAAACAGATTTAAAAAGCACCATTTACTTCCAGTTATGATGTTATATCGTGTATATAATACCATATTTTATAATTTATAACTCCCTGTTTGGCTTTTGTCAAACAAATATTTTCGCTAACTTGCATAAAATCCCTTTACAGCGGCTTATTATAAAACTATGACCTCAGCTGGAAACTCTTGACTCAGAATCCGAAATGAAGGGGGAAATAGTGGTTGCCTTTTGGGTAATAAGTATATTCTTACCCTGTTTCTTTTTACCCCGTTCGGGTCTACCTCTCGTAGTGGTGATGATAGGAACTTGAACTTATTGTCTCTGGCTTCAGAGCATGTTTACTGCTATCTTTAGCTTTCTCAGTAGTAATTCTTTCATCTTTTCAGCCCATGAGGCTTCTCTTCTCGCAAATCTTGGTTAACTCCCGGAGATGGTGATAATTAGAGGGCATGAAAACATTCTCCATAAGAACCATAGGTTTCCCAAGAGACTCTGGAGACTCCTTCATGGGAGATGGGCTGGTGCTGATTCAATTGAGCTAACCGGCTTTTTTCATTTTTTCATGTCGGGCTCTCATACCTGGAAATGGCTCACCATTATCTGGAGTTCTTGCGCCATCTGGGCTAAGGATTCCACAGCTGAGGTAATCTCCTCAAGCGATGCGCTTTGCTCTTCAGTAGAAGCGGAAATCTCTTCTGAAGAAGCAGCATTTTCTTCTGCTACGGCAACTATAGAGTTTACCCGTTCAGTTGCTTCTCCAATGGAATAGCTGATTTCTTCTACTGCTTTAGCCACTTCACTGGTAGCGATATTGGTTTCTTCTTGAGTAAATAAAAGGTCCCTTTGTGCTTTCTCAAGAATCTGAGAAGAAGAGGCAATGTGATTGATATTCTCGACAACTCCCTGAATGGTCTTAAGAATCTGGGAAAAACTCCGGGCTACGGTTTCCCCTTTACCGGTTCCTTCTTTTACCTCTTCTTGAGCTCTCTCCATATTTTTGACTGCCAGTTGAGTATCTCTTTGAATCTCTCCGACAAGCCCGGCAATCTGCTGCGCTGCCTGAGCTGAATCTTCAGCTAAATCTCGCACCTCATTTGCTACTACGGCAAATCCCCGTCCTGCTTCTCCTGCTCGAGCGGCTTCAATCGCTGCATTTAAAGCCAGGAGATTGGTCTGTTCGGTGATTTCCGTAATTACATCCACGATTTTGCCGATTTCTTCAGATCTTCCTTCTAAGGCAGCGATACTTTCTGCTACTTCCTGGGTTACCCGGGAGATGGCAGTGATTCCCTCCATGAGGAGACCAAGAAGTTCTTGTCCTTTTTGAGCTTCTTCTCCAGCTTGAGCTCCTGATTGAGTTGCTTTTTTAATTTCTTCTTGAATGTGCTTTAGTGCTGTGGCGTTTTCGTTCAGTCGCTCTTTCATCACTGTGTCGAGGCGCTCCACGTTTTCCTGGGTTTTCTCCCGGATGTTTTGAGCCATCTTGTTGATTCCCTCTACAGTTCCGCTTAAATGTTGTAGGTCTTCTTCCTGGCGAACGGAGCCCTCCGCCACCTGAGTCATAGTTCTCGCAATCTCCTGAGTGGCTTTGGAAACCTCTTCTACCGAGGAAGAGAGCTCTCCGGAAGAAGAAGCCAGTTTAGAAGAAACACCGATGACATTTTGTACCACTTCCCGCCATTTCTCAGCCATGTTTTTTAAAGCTCTACCTAAGAGACCCAGCTCGTCTTTGCGCTTCAGAAGGTGGGCTGGAATTTCCACCGAGAGGTTTCCTTCTCTCAGAAGCTCAGCTTGTTTTGTGGCTACTTGAACAGGATGGGAAATAGAGCTACCCAGGAGGAAAATGATAATGATACTCGCAATCAGTGCTGCTACAGAGAAGATGATTATCATCCGGGAGGTACCGGATATCCCGCTTGAGACGATACTTTCTGCCTCGTCAGTCGGTACACCGATAAAGAGAATTCCCACTACTTCCCCCTTATCCACGATGGGGTCATAGGCAGTGTAATAGTTCGCTCCTAAAATTTCTGCTTTGCCTATATACAAATTTTTCGCCATTACTGGTTCATATGCTGCGCTATCAGTGCCCAGCATGGTTCCCACTGCCCGATTGCCATCTGCAGTCTTGATGCTGGTGGTGATTCTTCTGAAGTCATTTCCTTCTCTCACAAACACGGTTGCTACAACACCAAGTTTATCGGTTATCTCATCAACCATATCGTGTCTGCCTTCGAGAGGTACGCCGTCTTTATCCACCAGAGCACCATCCACCATTTTTATCTCTCCAAAGTGTTTTTCGGCAAATAAATGCACCGAATGCATATCGCCTTGCAGCTTCATTAATAAACTGTGTTCCATCACATTCTCGGCTACGTCTCTCAAAGAAGGCGTTATGTAAGCGAAAATTAACAGTATAAACAGTGCAAGTGGTATCAAGCTTATGATGGTCAGTTTAGACCTGATATTCATTTTCATGAGCCTATTTCCTCCTCTGATAGTTTCAGGAAAGATTGAGTCACATCCCAGATAATCTAAAAAGCCGAAATTCCCGCGCTTTTTGTGTTGGTTGGATGTTTTTGTGTTTTAATAACGCTTTTAGCCTATCTGTGTTAGCTTCTGATTTCGGCCTTTGGATTGTATCCCTTCATAGCAAGTTTTACCCTATTAGATAAATTTTATTGCCAAATCTGGAAGGAAGGATACGCTCTCAAAGAGCCAGCAGTGTAGAGGGCTATTTGTAAGATTGAAGAGCGGCTCATTTTTTTAAGCTGCATACTAACAAATAATTTGCCATATCTCACTTTTTAAAGTGTTATAATTTTCCTATGCTAAACACTGACACTGGTAATTTATGAGGAAAAGAGCAAAAAGCCAGAGAGGACGATGGGCAAAAATTGCCCTCTCTGTGCTTGGAATCTTGATCGGTTGCTTCTTTCTAATTAAAATTCTTCCTTTTAACTCGATATTTGCTCCTCTTTTTCACGTTTATTCCAAAGTTTATACCAAGCTTATTGAACCATTAATTGATGATTCAGAGCGAGTTCTTATCTTTGCTCCTCATCCTGATGATGAAACCCTGAGTTGCGGGGGAGCTATCCAGAAATCCCTGAGTGAGGGGAAAATAGTCAAAGTAGTTTTTGTGACTTCTGGTGATAGTTTCGGGAATGATTACGAAATGACTGGTCTCTCAGAAGATTTGCCCCGAGGAGTGGAATTGGGGTATCTCCGGCAAAAAGAAGCTCTGGAGGCAACAGCCATTTTGGGTCTGGAAAAGGAAAATGTCATTTTTTTGGGTTATCCAGACCGGGGAATGGAAAAAATGTGGTGGATGTACCGAAGCGATGGCCAAGCCTATCGTTCTCCTTATACTAAAACTGATAAATCGCCTTATCTATCCGGATACACTCTTTCTGCTCCTTATTATGGAGAGCAAGTAATTCAGGATATTCAGAGCATTTTAGAGGTTTTCCATCCCCAGATTATTTACCTGCCTCATCCTTCTGACCTTCATTCTGACCACTGGGCAACTTATAATTTTGTAAAAGAAGCATTAGAGCGGTTGCGTCAAAAAGGTTCCGACTGGATAGATGACGCTAAAGTTTATCTTTATCTGGTTCATTTTGGTCGGATAAAGTGGCCACCTCTTTGGGGATATACACCCCATCTTCGCTTCACCCCTCCTTCTCAGCTTATGTCCACTCACCAGTGGGTTGGCTTTGAATTAGATGAAACAGAAATTGCCAACAAAAAGAAAGCTCTTGACCAATATCGGAGCCAGCAAGCAGTTCGGGAATTCTTACTGGCATTCGTAAAAGCTAATGAGGTCTATGCTATCGATAATAGCTATTATCTGAGAGAAGGGGAAAGTGTTTTTATTCCTGATGAAAAGGGGGAATTTACTCTTCCCAGAATCATTAATGGAGGAGACATCCGAGGATTAGATGTAATGCTTGAAGGAAGCACTGTCTCTTTGAAACTTCATCATGATTCGGGTATTCCGCCTCAGGCACGCTATCGTTTTTATCTCATTGGATACAGTGAGGGTGAAGTGGCTTTCCAGGAAAGCTATATGCTTTTTGATAGAAAGAAAGTAGTGCGTCTTCAGGGAGATTATTTTTCTAACTCTCCAGTGGTTTTGAGGGGTAGCGGGGTGGTTACCCTTACCTTCGATTTTGAGCATCTTCCTTTTCCCGATGCTCTCTTTTTAAGCGTTGGATCTTCTGCTCCTCAGTTAGCACTTGATCGTCTCCCTTGGAGCATGGTAATTCTAGAAAAATGATGGCATTGTCATCCGTTCCTCTTTAGGAGAGTAATAATGTAGTCCCGGTGGGGATGGTAAGTAATTTCTTCAAACACCTTGTAGAATCGGTGATTCTCTTCATAAAAATTGTGGATAATTTTCCCCGAGGGATAAAAATGGCAGAGAAGAAGATAACCATAGGGTCGCAGATGACGGAAAAACTTTTCCTCCAGAGATTGAAGGATATCTTTTCCTCCTAAGTAATATAAGATTTCTGAAGCAAGAATGAGGTCAAAATTTCCCTCTATATCTTCTCTTACAATATCGAGCTTTTGAAGGCATACCTTATCGCCAAAATCTTTTAACCTTTCTTTTGCTCGAGAAAGAGCAGTAGAGGAAATATCTACTCCCCCGACTCTTTTTCCTTCTTCGAGAAGCAGCCGGGTAAAAACTCCCTCGCCACATCCTATTTCCCAGATAGTTTCCACTTCCCCCGGTATCGCCTGGAGAGTTTTGAGGTATTTTTCTCTCTCAAAGCCAGAGTGTTCATAATTCCAGGGGTCTTGCTTTCGGCGATAAAGATTTTCAAAGTGTTCCTCGGTAAAATATGCCGGTAGAAGGTCAGTAAATACTCGCCATCCCCAGTTTTCTGCCCCAGATTTAGCATGGAGAAATAAATCTTTCAAGCCACTTTTCATATGTTCATCATATTTTTTCTATGATCTGAAAGGAGCTATCTCGGGAAGGAGAACCTTTCTCTTTTTCTATGGCCATGAGGAGATACCATCCTGCCCAGCGCTCATAGGGAGAAAAACGCCTCAGTATTTCCTGGGCATCTGCGGTAGAGACTGGATGCTCGCTTCCCTGGTAGAAGAAACCTATCGCCTTTCTCAGGCCCAGGTCGCCGGGGGCAAAACAGTCATTAGTCGGCATCCACCGGGCCACTATAAACTGAGCGCTCCATGCTCCTATTCCTGGAAGATGAGTTAAAAAATCAACTACCTGAGAGGAGGGTAATGTCTTCAAGAATTCCGGGTCTATTTCCTTTTCTTCTATCATCTCAGTCAATCGGTGAATCGCTCGGGCTTTAGCACCGGACATTCCTATCTTTCTTAGCTCCTCAGGAGATGTTTTAACTATATCCCGGGAAGCTGGAAAAGCAAAAATCGCCTCTCCTTCTCTGTAAAGGGGACCTCGACCCCACTCTTCCACGAACCGCTTCCGTAAAACCGAGGCCACTTTCATAGAAATTTGCTGCTCCAGAATAGTAGTTACTGCTGCTTCAAATAAGCTTCGAGAGCGAGGAATCCGTGCTCCATAAAATTCTTCTATGATTTCATTCATAACCGGATCTTTTTCCCCTAACTGATAAAAAGGAAGAGGGTCTTCGTTGACACCTAATATGGAAGAAACTTCCTCTACGGTTTCTTCGCTCTCTACAGTTATCTCAAGAAAGGGATTTCTTCCATCTCCCTTTTCTGCTACTTGAGCTATCTCCACCTTTCTCTCGCCCAGTGCTATCCACCATCTGCCTTTGCTCCAGAAAAAAGAGCGATCTAAAAAAGGGTGGTAGGTTTCCAAATAAGGAAAAAGAGTAAAAGGAAAAGAAGGATAAATGATATGAGTAATAATGGTTACCTCATTACTGAACTGAATGAAACTCTCAAGCTCAGGCTGAGACATTTCTATTCCGCATTGAAACTGTCCTCTCAGCTTGCGGTTTTAAGACAATTATAGTATAACCTCTAACTTTTGATGTGTCCATCTATATCGTATACCTTAGTTTCTTTGCCATTCCTCCGGTTTATGAGGCGGAAGTGCTCAGCAAGAGGCTTATCGCCTTCAGATAGTAAATCCCTATTTTTTGAGCCAAGTTATTGAGAAACTTCAACTGGATCCTCAAAGACATGACCCTTTTCCCTTCAGAAAGCACTAAATAGAGAGGTAGTTAAAAATACTAATTTTTTGAAGATAATAGCAAAAGATAACAATTCTCGAAAAGCGGCAGATATTGCCAATACCATTCTTCTGAGTTTATTTATTTTGTCATCTGTAGCGCCCAGTAAGAGGTGATAAATGAGCTTTTCTCTTTAGAAGAGAGGATAAAACAATGGCAGAGTAAAGTTTCTAAAGTGAGAGAAAAAGAGGAGGTTTCCTGAATGAAGTTAACCCGGAAAATTCTTCATAATCATCGTAAGAGTCGCACGTACATGCGTTGGCTGACAATCTCTAAGTTGCCTTTGCAAGCTCGTCTTTTTGCATGTGTGGTAACCCTGGATTGCCAGCTCTATGTAGCTTCCTTTTCAGAGTTTATTTAACCTGAAAATAAAGCTAATCTGAAAATAAAGGTTATCCCTTACTGAGGGGGATGGTTTCCCCCTCAGTAGTCAGTAGTTTTTGCTTTTAACCTTCTTGATTTTGTGTCTCAGGTTGTTCTGTGCTCTCCTTTTGCCAGGTTTTAGGTCTTTCTTCTAAGCTCATTCCTAAAGAGGTAAAGAAGGTAGCTTGAGCCACCCGATAATCGAATACGGCCTGGAGGTAAGCAGTTTCGGCTTCATAAGTAGCGTATTGCTTGTCTAAAAGGTCCACGGTAGTTATTAAGCCAGCATCAAATTGAGCCTGGGCGATGCGCAGTTTTTCCTGAGCAATTTTAGAGTTTTGATCCTGTAGGGGAACTAACTCTTCTGCGTCTTTCAGGGTGGAGTAGTTTTGACGTACTTCTAAAATTACCGAATTCTGGGTGTTTTCCAGATTTATTTGTGCTTGAGAAAGCTGGACTTTTGATTTCTGGAGAGTAAGAGGCGGAGTGTAGGGATTGCTATTTACTTCTACCTCTTTTTCTTTTAAGCTGACATTGTCCTGGGCTTGTTCTATTTCTAACCGATGAGCAAGGGCATATTTCAGGCTTTCTTCCAGGTTCACCTCTAAGGGTTGAAAATCCAATTTGTCGGAAAGTTGGTAATTTTGATTTTCTCGGTTTCCTATTAGCTGATTAAACTGAAACTGAGCTAAAGCAAGAGCTCTTCGGGATTTCTGAATTTCATTTTCAGCTCGATTTAGCTCCAGCTCAGCTGATAGCAAATCAATTTCTGCTACCATTCCCAGAGAATACTTGGTCTGGATATTCTGGTATTGGCTTTCTGCTCTCTTTAGATTGTTTTGAGCTAAATCTAAACTTTGCTGAGCTTTAAGAACATTATAGTATCCTTGCTCCACAGATAGAGCGTGTTGAGTCAGGGTCATTTCATAATTTCTCTGGGCTATTTTCCAGGTGTTTTGAAGAGATAGCTCCTGGATAATAGAAGGAGAAAGTAGAAGGGTAGCTTTCCCTTCTTCAAAAGTGACTCGTGCCTCCTCCAATTTCTCTTTGGCTAACCGGGCTTCGTTGCTCTTTTCTAATCCTAACTTTACTGCGTCCTGTAGAGAAAGAGCAACAATCTCTTGTGTTTCTCCCCCCGGGACAAGCAAAAAACCTATTAGGCAAATTACCAGTGCCACAGTAAAAGTCTTTTCTCTCGCTTTCAAATTCCCACCCCCTAAATGATAATATGATTAAACCAGTTATTTTTAAGATAGAAAAGAAGGAATTACTATTTGGTTTTCCTCTATCTGGATTGGTTCCTCCAGGGTTTTCAAGAGGTTTAAGATGGCTTGCCAGAAATTATTTTCTGCTTTCTGGTAGTTGGCTTCTGCTTGCTGGTATTGAAGCTCGCTTTGCAGAAGTTCACGGTCGGTGATGAACCCTATCTTTAGCTGTTCTTCCATAACCCTGTAGGTGTCCTGGGCGCTTTTCTGAACCAACGAGGTTAGTTCTCGATTACTCTGGGCTTGAAGAAGCTGGTTCACAGCTTCTTCAACTCTGAGGCTAAGAGTTTGAGGAAGCGCCTCCACTTCCCTTTCTATCTGGTCGATTTCTATTTCTGTTGCTTTCAGTTGATTGCTGGTAACTTTCCCGTCCCAGATTTTCCAGCTAATTTCCAGACCCACTCCCCAGCCTTCAGAAGAGGAAAAATAACTACCGCTACTCAGGTATGAGGAGCTTCCTCCCTGAATCTCGTAAGAGAAAATTCCCTCTCGGTCAAGGGAAAGCCGGGTTAGAAAGTCTTCCCCTTTGTATTCTCCTGCTAGAGATATTTGAGGTTGGGTAGCTTTTTTGGTTTCTTTCCTTTGTATTTCTTTTCTCTCTTTTTCTCTCTGCAGAGCTTCTTTTTCTGAGCTCCTTTCCTGAAGCAGGAGGGATAATGAGGAGTAATCCAATCTCCCGAGGGAAGCAGGGGAGGAAAGAGGGGCTAAGGAAAAGAAAGTATCGAGGGGGACACCCATTAGTTGATTTAAATTTTCACGGGCTAATTTGAGTTCTCGCTCTTTTTCTTGTAGCAAAAATTTTGAGTTTTCCAGATTTTCCTGGGCTTTAAGCAAATCGATAGAAGAAGCATTTCCTTCTTCCCATTTCTTTTTTTGGTCTTCAAAGAGAATTTGATACAATTCCAGGGTTTTTTGAGCTATGTTATAATCTTTTTCCCCGTTTAGAATTTTTAAATAATAAGTAACAGCTTGAACTTTAGCCGCTTCTTCTTCAAGGAGAAGTTGGCTTTCGGCTTCCTGTAAAAGAATCTGAGCGGTTTTTTCAGTGGGGGATTTATCAAAAAGATAAACGGCATCTTTAATATTTATCCCCCAGGTCATATCGCTCGTATCTTCCCCGTTTATGATAGGCCAGTTACCCGATAAGGTAACCTCCGGGGATAAACCCTGAGAAGCAGAAGAAGACAGGTTTAGCTTAGCAGTTTCTACTGCATCTCGAGCATTTAACACCTCTGGAGAATTAGCTAAAACCTTTTCTACCACATAAGAGAGGTTTATGGTTTCTATTTCCCCGGCCTGGGATAGTCCTCCAGAAAAACAGCTAAAGAGCCAGAGAAAAACCACCAGATTTGCTCCCCGAGGAAAAAGAGAAGTTTTAGATTTTTTCATAATTCCATCAGCTCCCCTTCAGTATGGTAAATCATTCGTAGCGAAGGGCGGTAATAGGGTCTAGTTGGCTTGCCCGACGGGCGGGGTAAATTCCAAAGAAAAGACCTATTCCCACCGAAATAGAAAAGGCGATAATTATCGCTTCCACAGATATAATAGCGGGGTAAGAAGTAAACTTAGAAATCACCTGGGAACCCACAATTCCCATAACTATTCCTATTAGCCCTCCTATGGCGCTCAAAAGAGCAGATTCAATTACAAATTGAGCTAAGATATCAAAAGGTCGGGCTCCTATGGCTTTCCGCAACCCAATCTCCCGGGTGCGCTCGGTAACCGACACCAGCATGATATTCATAATTCCGATACCTCCCACGAGAAGAGAGATCCCGGTGATAGCGGTTAAAAATAAAGTCATGGTTCCAGTAACCTGATTTATAGTGTCTAAAATATCTTGCTGATTGATGATAGAGAATTTTTCCGGGTCTTTCAGCCGATTGGTGAAAAAAGTTTCTAAGAACTGAGCTACGAAATCCAGGTCTTCTTCTGTTTCTGTCTGGATGGTCATACTCTGAATATATTTACTGCCAGTTAACCTTTTTTGCATAGTGGTTATGGGAATAAAAACTTGTTCTCCTAAGTCCTGGATACCAGTGCTTTTTTCCTCCATCACTCCGACAACTGTAGCTGTTATTCTTCCCACCCGGATTTTTTTCCCCAGAGCTTCTTCTGGAGAGGAAAATAGGTCTTGAGCTACTGTTCTTCCTAACACTGCTACTCTTTCTGCGTTGTCTAATTCCTTCTGGTTGAAAAAGCGTCCCATATCTACTTTAAAATTGCGAACTTCGGGATATTGAGGAGTAGTACCTACCACTCTCCCTCTCATACTTTCTCTACCGTGAGTTACAGTGAGTGAGGTGGTATTTTCCGCTATTATATTTTTGATTCCTGGAAAGCCAAAGTCCTGAAGCTGTAAATAGTGCTCCCATTCAAGCATATTTCCTCCTCGAGAAGCGACTGGCATTCCTGGTATACCTCGGCTTCTCCCGGGAATGACGGTAATTTGGTTGGAACCTAAACTTCCAATCTGACCTACTATTTCTTCGGTTGTTCCTTCTCCTAAACTGGTCATAGCTACTACAGCGGCTACTCCGATGATGATTCCTAACATAGTAAGGAAAGAACGAAGCTTATTGGATAGGATACTGGCAATGGCACTTTGCAAAGTCTCAGACAGATTCAACTACTTCTTCCTCCACCAATTCTTTTAGAACCTCTAAGGCCTCCACAGGTTGCTCTATAGTTTCATTATCTACTAATTGCCCGTCTCTAAAATGGAGAATCCGGTGGGTGTGAGAGGCGATATCCCGTTCATGAGTAACTAAAACTATGGTTTTGCCTTCTTGATTGAGTTCCTGGAGAATATGCATTATCTCTTCACTCGAGCGAGTGTCCAGGTTTCCTGTGGGCTCATCGGCGAGAATAATGGAGGGGTCGTTAACTAAAGCTCGGGCAATGGCCACTCGTTGCTGCTGTCCTCCGGAGAGTTGATTGGGGTAGTGATGAATCCTGTCTCCTAAACCTACTGCTTCCAAGGATTTTATAGCTTGCTCTTTTCTTTTTTGAGAAGGAATTCCCGCATAAATTAAAGGAAGTTCCACATTTTGTAAAGCAGTTAACCGAGGAAGAAGATTGAAGCTCTGAAAAATGAAACCTATTTTTTTGTTTCGAATCTGGGCCAGCTGATTTTCATTGAGCTGTGACACCTCTTGTCCATCGAGAAAATAACGACCCCGAGTGGGACGGTCTAGACAGCCTAAAATATTCATCAGGGTAGATTTTCCCGAACCGGAAGGTCCCATGATGGCGACGAATTCTCCTTCTTCTATTTCAAAAGACACTCCCCGGAGAGCTTCAACTTGCACTTCTCCTAACTGGTAAATTTTCCAGAGGTCTTCTACTTTTATTACTGGTTGATTCATTGTTTTCACCTCTAATTCTACCTTCCCCCGGGCATGCCCATAGGAGGACCAAAATTAGATTGAAAAGAAGTGGAAGAAAGGATTAGAAAAACTTCTTCGCCTTCCTGTAGTCCTTCTTCAATTTCCACCTGGGTATCGCTTCTCAAGCCTGTTTTTACTTCTTTTTGTACAGGTTGTCCATCAGGACCTTTTACTAATACTTGGGCTTTTCCTCCTCTTTCTTCCAGAGCTTCAAGAGGGATGATAATAGCATTATCCTTACTTTTGATGATAATTTCTGCCTCAGCGGTCATTCCAGATAGGAGAATATTGTCGGGGTTGGGTAACTCTATGGTGGTTTCAAAAACCACTATATTTTCTACTATTTTTCCTTCTGGAGCAATGGTGGTTACTTTTCCCTCAAATTGCTGGTTGGGGAAAGCATCGAGAGTAACCACGGCCTTCTGGCCTTTTTCCACCTCTGGGACATCGATTTCATTTATTAATATTTTTACTTTCATGGTGGAGAGGTCTCCTATGGCGACTACTCTCTCTTCAGAGAGGACTGAATCTCCTTCTTCAGGATCTACCACAAGAAGAGTGCCATCGATGGGAGACTTAAAGGTACATTTTTCTAAATCATTTTCAATGGATTCTATATCAGCCTCTATTTGCTCAATCTGAGCTTGCAACTTTTCTATATCTTCCGGGGCAGCTCCATCTTTGACATCTTCAAATTGAGCTTGAGCGGAGAGATAAAGTGCTTCTTTTAATGTTACCTGGTCTTCGCTTTGCTCTAAGGTTTCTTGAGAAATACCACCGCTTTTAAATAGTTCTTGATTTTGAGCCAGGGTTTTTTTCGCCGACTGATAGGCGATTTGAGCTTCTTTTAGCTGGGCTTCGGCCTGTCTTAGCTCGACTTCTTTAGGTTGAGCTAAGAGTTTTTTAAGGTCAGCCTGAGCACTCTTCAATTGCGCCTTTGCTTTTCGAAGAGAGGTTTCCAGTTTGGTAGTATCTAATTGAAGTAGCGGCTGGTCTTTTTGCACTTTTTCTCCCGCCTGGGCAAAAATCTTTACCACTTCTCCGCTCACATCTGCTTTTAATTCTATTCGGTTCTGGGGTTCAAGAGTCCCCAGCTCCGATACGGTTTGCTGAATGGTGCCTCTGGTTGCTTTAGCAGTAGGCATATTGGCTGTACTGGTAGTTTGTTGTCCTGAAGAGGAAAAACGGGGAGAAAAGAAAAAGACAGCCAGAATTCCTCCTATTGCTAAAATGAGAGGAAGAATAACTTTGTTACGTTTTTTCACTTATATTTTGCTCCTTTTCTACATTATTGTCTATTATAGCTTGGTGGTCAAATAGAGAAAGTCAAACTTTGTTAAACTAACCTATACCTAAAATACCAACCTTTTGTTTTTAAGTTCCTTTTTCCGGGGAAATTATAAGACGCTTTTGGGGCTTTTTGGTGAGCAATTTGTGACCAATTTATGAAAATCACAGACATTGAGAAAGTAATGCGAAATAACACCTTAAAGAGTAGAATAGAGCTAAAATAAAAATCAAGGAGATGGATATGGAAGATAGGGTTGATTTTTCAGTGGTCATTCCTGTTTATAATGAGGAGGAGGTTCTTCCCGAGACTTACAGAAGGATGAAGGAGGTGATGAGCTCTGCCCCGGGTAGCTATGAGCTCATCTTCGTTAATGATGGAAGCCGAGATAAAAGCCAAGAGATTTTAGAAAGCTTTGCCCGAGGAGATGAAGCGGTTAAGCTAATCAATTTCTCCCGTAATTTTGGTCATCAAGTAGCCATCACCGCAGGGTTGGACTATGCAAAAGGGCAGGCAGTAATCGTAATTGATGCCGATTTGCAAGACCCACCAGAGGTTATTTTAACCATGATAGAAAAATGGAGAGAAGGATATGAAGTAGTCTACGGAAAAAGAGTAAAACGGGAAGGAGAAAGTTTTTTTAAAAAGTTTACTGCTTCTTTTTTTTATCGTCTCTTGAAAAGATTTACCACTATAGACATACCGGTGGATACTGGTGATTTCCGCTTGATGGATAAGAAAGTAGTTGATGCTTTGAGGCTCTTCCGGGAAAAGAATCGTTTTATGAGAGGGCTGGTGAGCTGGGTGGGCTTTCGTCAAACCAGTGTGGAATACGTAAGAGAAAAGAGATGGGCGGGAGAAACCAAATATTCTCTGCGTAAGATGCTTAAATTAGCCTGGGATGGAATCACTTCTTTTTCTGATAAACCACTTAAAATAGCCACTTATGCAGGTATTCCTCTTTCTCTTTTCAGCCTGGTGCTTTTTCTGGTAGTTCTTTTTCAATATCTCGGGGGTAGAGGTACTTTTCCTGCCACTTCTTTGATAGGCATTTTAAACCTTCTGGTTGGTGGAATCATCCTTATTGCTTTAGGGATTATGGGAGAATATATAGGTAGAATTTATGAAGAAGTTAAGGGACGTCCCCTTTACATTGTAGAAAGTACTATGGGTTTTGAAAAAGAAGGAGAAGGAGATTTTGATTAGCTATTGGAAGGGTCTCAGGCAGTTTATCAAGTTTAATGTGGTGGGAATAATGAATACCGCCGTGGATTTTGGAGTTTTTATGATTCTTAATCGTTACCTGGGGTTGATTTATGCTGTGTCGCAGGTTATTTCTTATTCCTGTGGAATGGTTAATAGCTATTTTTTGAATAAATTCTGGACTTTTCAAAAAAGAGAAGGTTTTACTGCTATTGAGGTAACTAAATTTATTTTAGTCAATTTATGTTCGTTGGGGGTTTCTCTTCTGGTGCTTTATATTTTGCAAAGTAAATGGAGCTGGGAAGTTCTACCCAGTAAGGTTTTAGCTACTGGTTTCTCGGTGGGAGTCAATTTTCTGGGTAATAAGTTCTGGGTATTTGAAGCCACTGTCTAAGTCTTTCTTTTCTCCAGTTCTTCGGGGGAAATCCCTAAGACATGGGCGGCTTTCTCTATGTCTCCTCCAGTGTATTCTAAAACCTCTTCGATGTAATCTTTTTCCAACTCTTTCAAGCTTTTCCAGTGGGGCTCTCGCGGAGCTTCGAAAATATGTAAGTCCTCCACTCCGATAATTTCATCCTCAGTTAAAATTATGGCTCGTTCTATAACATTATCCAGTTCCCGGATATTTCCTGGCCAGTTGTATTTTTTGATAAGGCGCATGGCCTGAGGAGATATCCCCTTGATTTTCTTATGTAATTTTTGAGCATGGTTTTCTATTATAAATTCGCAAAGAAGGGGAAGGTCTTCCTTTCGTTCTCTCAAGGGAGGAAGTTCAATGGGCACTACATTCAGGCGGTAATAGAGGTCTTCACGAAATTTACCTTCTCGCACTTCTTTCTTCAGGTCCCGATTAGTAGCAGCTATGATGCGCACATCCACCTGAATTACACTGGTGCCTCCTACCCGTTCAAAGTTTCTCTCCTGCAATACTCGAAGGATTTTTACCTGCATTGCCGGACTCATCTCTCCAATTTCATCTAAAAAAATGGTTCCCTCATCGGCCAGCTCAAATTTACCCAGTTTTCTGGCCTGGGCTCCGGTAAAAGCTCCTTTTTCATGACCGAACAGTTCACTTTCTAAAAGAGTTTCAGTAATAGCTCCGCAATTTACCACTACAAAAGGTTTATCTCGTCTGCTGCTCTGGCGGTGAATGGAGCAGGCTAATAGCTCTTTTCCTGTTCCACTTTCTCCGTAAATCAGGACGGTGGCATCGGTTTTCGCAACAAGCGAAGCTACTCGCATTACTTCTTTCATTCGAGGAGATTGACCCACTACTCCTTCAAAGCAGAATTTGTCCTGCATTTCCTCCAGAAGATATTGTTTCTCTCTTTTTAGTCGTTCTACTTCTAAAGCCCGGGAGATGGTATTCAATAATTCTTCCAGCTTAAAAGGTTTAGTAATAAAGTCAAAAGCTCCCATTTTCAAAGTTTCTACTGCGTTATCTACGCTACCATAAGCAGTGATGACCACTACCGGTAGCTCAGGTTCCTCTTTTTTTATTTCTTGCAGAACCTCTACACCGCTAACTCCTGGCATGCGTAAGTCTAACAAAACCAGGTCAAAACTCAGGGAATGCAATTTTTCTAAAGCTTCTCTCCCGTTTTGAGCAAGTTCTACCAGCATTCCCTCTCCTTCTAAAAACTCTTTTAACATCTCTCTTAAGGATTCTTCATCATCGACAATCAATATTCTAAAAACTGGCAAAACCTCACCTCCTCCATAGAGCATTATATTATATAGTAAAGATAGTAAAGATAGTATGGTTGATTTTTTTCGGGAAAAATTAAAAAAATGTAAAATTCCTATGCTATACTTGGTTGAAATAACGAGGTGAATCGCGGGAAAGATGTTGCCGGGGATAAAAATCTGACTTGTCAAGCGATTAAAGAGGAAAAATAAACGATTATCGTGTTTGCCCGTGAACCTCATGCTTTGCGGGCAGAAAAAATAAACATATTTCTCGTGATATCTCGTGATAATAAAAAAGTAAAAGGAACATGGGAAATTAAGGAGGTATATGAGGTTGAAAACTACTCCTTTAATGAAAGGAGCAATGATTGCGGTTCGGGATTGTATGGGGGTGAAAAAGGAAGAAAAAGTGGTGGTAATTACCGACACAGGTAAAATCGATATTGCTAAGAGCTTTCTTTTTGCTCTCCATGCTTTAGGAGTAGATGCTACTCTATCCTTGATGGTTCCTCGCTCTCACCATGTTGAGGAGCCACCCTCGGAAATTGGGGTAGCTATGGCATCGGTAGATGTGGCACTTCTTGTTACCACTACGAGCTTGAGCCATACCTATGCTCGCATGGAAGCTACAAAAAAAGGTGTGCGCATAGCCAGCATGCCGGGGATTACTGAAGATATGCTTACTGTGGGAGCTATGACTGCCGATTACGAGAAAGTTTCGGAGCTGAGCTGGAAGCTAACCCATCTTCTGGAAGCAACCGACCTTGTGGAGATATATACGGAAAAGGGAACTGATGTGCGCTTGAGCTTGAAGGGCAGAAAACCGGCAATTCCTCCTGATGATGGCTTGTACCGGGAGCGGGGGAGATGGGGCAATTTACCTGCGGGGGAAGCTTTTGTTGCTCCGGTAGAGGAATCGGTAGAGGGAATAGTGGTGGTTGATGGTTCTATGTCGCCTCTTGGGCTATTGGCTGAGCCGATTAAGCTTACCATTCAGAGAGGGAAAGTGATAAAAATAGAAGGAGGAAGAGAAGCAGAAGAGCTTTCCCGGTTTCTTGAGGAATTATCTGACCCCTATGCTTACTGGGTTGGGGAGCTGGGCATTGGCACCAATGAAAAGGCACGTATCACAGGCAATATTCTGGAAGATGAAAAGGCTCTTCGCACCGTGCACATTGCTTTGGGTATGAACGTGAGTATAGGTGGCAAGGTAGAATCTAAAACGCATAACGATGGCATAATTCGCAACCCCACAGTGAAGTTTGACGGAGAGTTGATTATGGATAAGGGGATTTTGATGGTCTAAAATGAAAGAACAAACTAAATATGCCGGTAAATAGGACCGAGAGCCGGAGCTGGTAAGTCCCCATCATCACCGCTATCAGACTATTCTCACTCAAGCTCTCAAGGACTATCCCAGAGAGGTGAAAGAGATAGGCCCGGACGGGGTAAAAGGAAACGGGGTAAAGCTAAGAATTCGCTGGATAGGCTCATCAAATACTAAAAAGATATTCTCAGTTTATAGAGGACTTCCAGATTTCTTTCGATAATGACCTGACAGAAAGAGATTCACGTATGGTTAAGGCGAAGAGAAGATGCTAGGTTGCTTTCGTTCTTAAGGAGGGAGCTAATTACTTTTATTGTCTGTGTAGCTTTATCTCTATAGTGAGGAAACAAAGTAAGAATGCGCTGGAGTGTTCAGGCCAAACCTTCCAGCCATCTAAAGAGCGACTATTTTATTATCTGAAGGGTAGGCTGTGTACTTTTTTTCTCCGGGGGTTGATTTACCGTGGTTTTAGAAATGGTTATAAACTTTCCCCCGTCTCTGTAAGAGAACCAGTTTTTCTATTTTTGATTTCCCCTCAGGATTAATGAAGGATACCCCGGATTTTCTTCGTCATTCATCACAAAAGTGAGAAAGCGGATAGTTTCTGCAGTATATTGCTCTTTATAGAGAAGCTCAAGAAGGGGAACTATTCGCTTTTGCAGAGGGAATGTGACTTTCTTTTTCAAGGTGAAAAATCACGAAAAGTAGTATAATAATGATAAATATTAAGCCTTGGTCATTTTCCGGAGAGGAAGGTGTGAAATTGGATAAAAAACCTCGGGTTCTGGTGACTCGTCGAATCCCCCAGGAAGGGCTGAACATCCTAGAGGAGAGCTGCCAGGTAGAGGTAAGCGACTACGATGGGGTGATGCCCCGGGAAATTCTCCTTCAAAAAGTAAAAGGAGTCGATGGGATTTTGTGTCTTCTGAATGATGATATTGATTGGGAAGTTATGGAGGCGGCAGGGCAAAATTTACGGGTGATTTCTAACTACGCTGTGGGATATGATAATATTGATATAGAAGAAGCCACTAAAAGGAAAATAATGGTTACCAACACTCCTGGAGTGCTAACAGAGGCCACCGCTGACCTTGCCTGGGCTCTGCTTATGGCTGTAGCTCGTCGAGTGGTAGAAGGTGATAGGTTTGTTCGAGAAGGAAAATTTAGAGGATGGGAACCGCTGCTTCTTCTGGGGGATGATGTTTATGGAGCTACTTTGGGAATCATAGGGCTGGGCCGGATTGGCCAAGCTATGGCTCGGAGAGCTCGAGGATTCGACATGCGAATAATTTACTTTGATTACCACCAGGTAAAAGATATAGAGAAAGAGCTGGGAGTGACTTATCATCCTTTCCCTGAGCTTTTAGCTCAATCTGACTTTGTAAGTCTTCATGTCCCCCTTACTCGGGAAACTTACCATCTTATAGGAGAAAAGGAACTGAAGATGATGAAAAAGGAATCTTATCTTATAAATACTTCTCGGGGGCCTGTAATAGATGAGAAAGCTCTGGTCCGAGCCTTGAGAGAAGGGTGGATTCGGGGGGCGGCTCTGGATGTTTTTGAACAAGAACCACAAATAGAACCAGAGCTTCTGGGGCTGGATGAGGTAGTACTGACGCCTCATCTCGGTTCAGCTTCTCATGCTACCCGCACTAAAATGGCAGTTCTCGCGGCGCGCAACCTGGTTTTGGCGTTACAGGGAGAAACCCCTCCTCATCTTGTCAATCCGGATGTGGTCAAATGATTTGCCTGATGATTGATAAAAAGCTAACACTTGGCAAGAAAATTTCTCTGACTTTCTTATAAAGGAGAAATATTTTCAAAAGTTTTAGCTATTTTTAAGCTCGAAAGGAAAAAAGAAAAATGGGTAAAATTTCTCTTCAAGATTTACTCAAAAAAGTTGATGACCTTCCTGCTTTGCCTTCGGTGGTAAAAAGAGTTATGGAACTTACCGAAGACCCTAATTCTACTGCCCGGGATATTAATGAAGTAATAAATCAAGACCAGAGCATGACGGCTAAGGTTCTGAGGTTGGCCAATTCAGCTTTTTACGGTTTCCCCCGTCGCATTTCTTCCGTTACCGATGCTACTATTATGCTTGGCTTTCAGACTATTCGCTCTATTGTTATAGCTGCTTCGGTAAGCAAGCTTCTCAGTCAGGAAGTGGAAGGTTATGCACTTTTACCTGGAGAACTGTGGAGGCACTCCCAATCAGCAGCTATGGCTGCTCGACTAATTGCCCGGAGAATAAAGTTTTCCAAGGCGGAGGTAGCTTACACTGCAGCTTTGCTCCACGACATAGGTAAGGTAGTTCTTAATAGTTATGTACGAGAAACCTATGAAGAGGTAATGGACAAGGTGGAGAAAGACAAAGTTCCTTTTTCTCAGGCAGAGGAGGAAATCCTGGGTTTCAATCATGCCCTGGTGGGTTCTAAAGTAGCAGAAAACTGGAATCTCCCCCCCGAGTTGGTAGAAGCTATCGCCTTTCACCATAGTCCGGAGCTGGCCAAAACCGATCCGGTGCTTACCTCTATAGCTCATGTGGCCGATTTTATATGTGTGACGATGGGCATTGGTATCGGAGCAGACGGTTTATTATACCCTCTTTCTCCCCAGGCTGTAAACTTGCTTGGTTTGGAGGAACAGGATATTTACCAGATTATTTCTCAGCTCTCAGATCTCCTGGTGGATCAGGATAGTTTTTAGTTCTC
>NZ_JAAYFP010000117.1:0-1618 GCF_012728195.1 Candidatus Sordicultor fermentans | reverse complement strand
GAACTGGATTAAAGAACCCGTGAGATGGATAACTACCGAAAAAATGGCCATTTACTCGTTAACAGTAGTTAACGTATGGTTAGGAATCCCCTTCAACTTTATATTGCTTTATACTGGGATGCAGCAGATTCCTGAAGAACTTTATGAAAGTTCTGAAATAGATGGTGCAACAGGTTGGCAGAAAGTAGTTTATATTACTCTTCCCATGTTGAAACCTGTGGTAATAGCTACATTCATTTTAGGATGTATCCTTACCTTTAAAGTCTTCGACCTTGTTTGGATAGTGACAAAAGGAGGTCCTGGAGGAGCATCTCATCTACTGAGTACTTTTTCTTATTCTCTTGCTTTTGATAGATTTCAATTTGGAAAGTCCGCAGCAGTTCTCGTATTAATGCAAATAATCGTGGTTCTGTTCATAGGATTCTCAAATCGAATGAAATGGGAAGAGAGGTGAGATTTGTGAAAAAGAGAGCGGGATGGAAGTGGAGTGCTTTGGTTGCCGTAGTAGTTGCTTTAATAGTTTCTCCCCTTTACTTTATTGCCATAGGAGGATTTATGTCTACTGAAGAAATCTTTTATAAGCCTCCTTATCTTTTTCCTCCAGAACCAACGCTACAGTATTACAGAGAAGCCTTTTTTACGCTCCTTCCTTACATCAAGAATAGCTTTATACTTTCCTTTGGAACGCTTCTCTTGACCCTAATTGTTGCTCTACCTGCTTCATTTGTTGTAACCAAATTCGAGTTTTCTATGAAAAGTTCCTTGAGTTTTCTTTTTGACTTTGTCCAGATGATACCGTACACAGCGGTTATTATTCCTCTATTTTTGATGTTTACAAAAATGAAATTGATAAACTCTCATTTTGGGGCAGTACTTGCTCTTTCGGTATTCTTAGCGCCTTTCGCAATCATAATCTTGAGGTCTTATATGGCCTCTATTCCCTCAGGCTTAATCGAGGCTGCTCTTATAGATGGAGCTGGATATTTTAAGATATTTACAAACATTTTTCTACCCTTATCGGCACCTGGTATAGCTTCCGTTTCAATATTGGTTTTCCTTCTGGCGTGGGGTAATTTTATTGTCCCGCTTGCTTTTATCAAGGAAGAAAGTATGCGCCCAATTAGCATTGGACTTTATGTTTTCATTGGTCAGTATGGGGTTGAATGGAACAAGCTCATGGCGGGAAGCATGATATATACAATTCCCCCTCTTATTGTAGTCCTTTTGGCTGGGAGAGCTATTGTTGCTGGTCTCACCGCTGGAGCATTCAAAGAATAGATGGAGTTGAAAAGGGTGATCTTTGAAAGAAGGGAAAACAAACTCGTTGGAGGGACAGGAAGATGGGTTATCTATATTGAACCTTTTGAAGGAGATGTTCTACGTTTTTGAAGAGCGAAGAGTAAGAAATTATTGAGGAGAATCGGGCATTTTTTTTCTCAGCTGGCGGTGTTAATGAAAATCATCATTGAACCCCACCGAGCGATGATTCGTAATGGGAAGGTCCAGCTAGGGATGAAAAGCGATGGTGATATAAATTATAGTGGTGCAGAAGATAAAGCACTTTGGATTGTGTCCTGTATCCTTGTAAAATAAAAAAGTGGATGACAATTATGGTAAT
>NZ_JAAYFP010000014.1:0-23690 GCF_012728195.1 Candidatus Sordicultor fermentans | reverse complement strand
TGACAACGGGATCCATCTTAAATAATTATCACCATGAAGGTTTATAAAATTTCTTTTATAGGAGAAAAAACAACAATATTGCATGTATGAAGTGACTTTATTGCTTATTTAACCGCGGAGGGGTATTTTTCAACCAGCCTCAGTGATATTGACATTGATTAAATTCTATAGTACTCTTAGGAAAATCCGGAGCAATTTGAGAATAAAGTGAGGAAAAAGCCTGGTAAATCGGGTATGATTTCAGAAGAAAGAAGGCTAAAAATATTAGAAGTCCTGGATGAAAAAAGGACGGTAACGGTTAAAGAGCTAAGTGGTATTTTTGGAGTAAGCGAAGATACTATTCGTCAGGACTTAAAAACTTTAGAAGAACAGAGATTATTACGCAGAATTTATGGTGGAGCTACCAGAATAAAAAGGGGAGTAGTAGAACTTCCTTTTACTCTTAGAGAGATAACCAACCGAGAAACTAAAGAATTAATTGGCAAGAAAGCAGCTAAACTCATAGAAGATGGAGATTCAGTGGTTTTTGATGCCAGCACTACTGCTTTACAGGTGGCAAGGAATATTAGCCCCGGACTGCAAATCACCATTCTTACCAGCTCTCTTGATATCTGCATAAATTTAGCTCAAAACCGAAATTTCAATATTATTTCTACTGGCGGAACTTTACATCCCCCCTCTTTCTCTTTTGTAGGTCCTCAGGCAGAAAATGCAGTTCGTAACTACCACGCTGATAAACTTTTTATAGGAACCAAGGCTATTTCAGTAGACAAAGGATATATTGCTGATGCTTTTGAGCTGGAGGCTCACTTGAAAAAAGTTATGATCGAATCAGCCCAGGAGGTTATACTGGTAGCAGAGAGCAGGAAGTTTGAAGAAGTAGCTTTTTTTAGAGTATGTAAGTTAGATTGTATTTCTAAGATAGTTACCGATGGAAATATAAACGAAGAAACGTTAATGGCTTTAAGAGATTTGGGAGTTGAAGTTTTGATAGGTAATGGTTAACTGGTAAGGACTTTTTACGATTTAATTTTTGATCAGAGTTTTCGGAGATGAGATTATTAGTTAATCCTCACTCCCGTTTCTTGAAAGCTATTTTCTTGGAAGAACCGGATAGAGGTTGCTAGAAAAAAGGAGGTGATTAAAAAGATTTGAGTCATAGTTGCTAAGAGTCGTTTAGCTGATGTTGGTAGTAGTTTGAGTCTTGAAATCGGTGTTGGAGAGGATTTTTAGAAATTAAATCAAAAAAGGAGAAAGCGGGAATGAAAAAAATAACAACATTGTTGTTAGTTGTTTTTTGTAGTTTGATGTTTTTCCCTCAGGCTATCGCTATAGGTCAAACGATTGCTGCAGATGTTCCACGAGAAGAAACATTAATAATAGACCAAATAACTCGATATTCATATCCAAACAACTATAACTTATGGGTTGCGACTGTTCCCAACCATATTAGGCAAACTTTCATGTTCGATACTTTATGGTACGTAGATCAACTAACTGGAGAATGGATAAATTCATTAGCGGAAGATAAACCAATTTACAATGAAGACTGTTCCCAAATGACTGTAAAATTAAGGGAAGGAATATTCTGGAGCGACGGTATTGAATTAACAGCAGACGACTTGGTATTTACGGTGGAATATTTACTGAAAAATGCGGGAATGAGGTGGAGTGCCGAACTTGGTCAATATGTAGAAAAAGTTTATAAAGTAGATGATTACACCGTTAACTTCGAGCTTAAAAAACCGAATCCCAGATTCCATTATATCTTTACAGTTAGATTTGATGGGTTATACATGATGCCAAAGCATTATTGGGAGAATGTTGCCGATCCTATTACAGATAATTTCTATCCACCAATTTCCTTAGGAGCTTATGTTTTGAAGAATGCTGATCCCTCGGGCTATTGGACGCTATATGAGAGAAGAGAGGATTGGCAAAGAACTTCTGCTGGAATAGCTACAAGTAAGCCAGGTCCCGAATATATAATGAGCGTTTTTTACAATACGTCTACTGCTAAAGCGATGGCAATGGAGAGAAACGAATTAGATTTACTCATGGATTTAGATACGGAAACTTTTATCGAGATAACCAATAAAAACCCAAGTGTCAGATCCTGGTATAAAGATTTCCCTTGGGCTTTTCCTGACGAAATTGATCAAAGGTCCATTGGTTTTAACCTAGAGAAATATCCTTATAATCTGAAAAATGTAAGATGGGCACTTACTCTCTCGCTTGATATTGTGGAATTAGAAACAAACTATATGCAAGGAGTTGCCAGAGTCAATCCTATAGCTCAGCCTGCCACTTCTTATCACATGGAGCACTTTCATAAACCAATGTTACCATGGCTTGAAGAGTTAGAAATAGAGATAGGAAATGGTGAGACATTTAAACCTTTTGATAGTAATGTTCCTTTTGAAATTGCTGAGTGGGCAAGAGAAGAAGGCTATGACGTACCAGAAGAACCGGATGATATTATACAGCTCTGGGGAGTTGGCTGGTGGAAATATGCACCAGAAATTGCAGAAAAACTACTTATAAACGAAGGGTTTACAAAAAACGAGCAAGGCAAATGGTTGCTTCCCAATGGAGAAGCATGGAAAATGACAATCATTGCTCCACCAGATGAGGTTGATGCTTATAGACAAGCTCTGTGGGCGGCAGATAATTGGAGAAAATTTGGCATAGACGTTCAAATAGAATCCTTAGAAAGAGAGCCGTTTAACGTTAGAAACACAATAGGCGATTTCGAAATTACGACTCAATGGAGCTTAGGAGGTGCTGCTAGCGCTTTTATTGATAAATGGCCCTTTATACAATCCTACCATTCAATATACTATGCACCTACTGGTGAGAGGGCTACAGGAGCTATAATGAGCAATCTGATAAGAGTAAAATCAGAAGAGTTAGATTCTATAATAGACCAACTCGAGGCAACTCCTCCTGATGATCCAGAAGTTTTGGAATTATCAACAGAATATTTGAAGACGTGGGCGGAAAATCAATTTACCATAACTACAACAAGTTTTAAAAAATTCATCACTTTCAACGAAACGTATTGGACAAATTTTCCCACAGCTGAAAATCCTTATGGACAACCCCTTTATTGGTTTACAGGTGGTAAATTTGTTTTCCCTTATATCGAGAAAAAATAATCTATTGAAAATCTAAATCTTATCAGGAGCTTTCAAAAATTAATTTTTGAAAGCTCCTGATATTTTTGTTGAACTATTCCGAGTTTTTGGTAGTCGTAATTTACGACGAGGGGTGAAGAATATCATGAAAGGGTTTATAAATTATCTTCTACCCAGGATCATTCAATGGTTTATAGTTATATTTGTTGGGATAACCGTTGCTTTCATAATACCACGACTTTCGCCGGTTGATCCTGTGGAAGCTGTTTTAAACAAAATGGCAGGATATTCTATAATGAATCCCCAAGCGGTGAGTGAGCTTAGAGAAACCCTAGAAGCGCTGTTTGGAACTGATAAAAATATTTTTGTTCAGTATACCGAATTCTGGGGTAGATTGCTAAAAGGAGATTTAGGGCCCTCTTTATCAATGTTTCCAGTACCGGTAATTGATATCATCAAAACGTCACTTCCTTGGTCGGTTTTCCTGCTATTGTCTTCTACTATCATTGCTTGGTTATTGGGGATTTTTTTGGGTACGATGATTACTGTAAATTCTAAAAAGAAATGGGCAAAATTGTTAGAAGGGCTAGTGACTTTTTTGTATCCAATTCCTCATTATATTTTGGCTTTGGCGCTTTTATTCTTGTTTGCTTACTTATTTCCTGTTTTTCCTTTAACAGGAGCATATGGGATCGGCTCAATACCTGAGTTTAATCTGCGTTTCATAAGAGAAACTATTAAACATTCTTTTCTTCCGGCTCTCTCAATTATCTTAGTCTCACTCGGTTGGACAGCTCTCAGCCAGAAAGCATTGGTTTCCAACTTACTTTCTTCAGATTTCATGAAATACGCAAAAATTGGAGGAGTGCCAAAGCAAACCAGGTTTTTCTATTTAATAAGCAACAGTGCTCTTCCTCAGGTAACAGATCTTGCTCTTTCTTTAGGAACTATTTTCAGTGGTTCCTTGATAGTAGAAGTCG
This sequence comes from Candidatus Sordicultor fermentans, assembly GCF_012728195.1. NCBI lineage: Bacteria > Pseudomonadati > Atribacterota > Atribacteria > Atribacterales > Candidatus Caldatribacteriaceae > Candidatus Sordicultor > Candidatus Sordicultor fermentans. The sequence goes on along the minus strand of NZ_JAAYFP010000014.1, from coordinate 19,573 downwards.
TGTTTTCTTATCCAGGGCTTGGTCAGGTCCTTCAAAGCGCTATTCTACAGGGAGACTATAATACCATAATGGGAATTACAGCTTTTTCTATAATTGCCATTGCCACTGCTGCCTTAATTTTAGATCTTATATATCCGCTCTTGGATCCAAGAATAAGGAGGGGTTAGAGGGATTATGAGTTTAAAATCTATAGTAAACTTTATAAAATATGACAAGAATCTATTGTTTGGAATAATATTGCTTTCGATATCTTTGTTGTTAATAGTGATATCTTTCATTTCAGATTATAATCCATCAACGTATTTTATTTTTTCCAAGGATAGTCCACCTTCGCTGTCTCATGTAATGGGGACTACTTCTCTGGGCCAGGATGTTTTTTTGACTTTAACGAAAGCCCTTTCAAATTCGCTGTTAATAGGTATCTTATCTGCTCTTATTTCCAGAATAATTGCTGTATTCATTGGCTGTTTTGGTGGATATAGAGGTGGAAAAACTGATTGGATTATTTCTGTTATTACTGAAAGTTTTATCGTTGTCCCCAGACTTCCCCTTTTAATATTAATAGCATTTAGCTTTAAACAACAATTGGATCCTTTAACCATGGGTCTTATCTTAGCCATTCTTGATTGGGGGTGGCCATCTAAAAGATATAGGTCTCAAATTCTATCTTTGAAAGAAAGAGAGTTTACTCAAACTTCCAAGTTTTCGGGAATGGGGGACGTAGAAATCATTTTTAAAGAACACACCCCTTTTTTAATTCCCTATATAATTGTTGATATTATTAGCGGAATAATATGGGCGATAGGGATGGAAACTACTTTATCCATTCTGGGACTATTTAACTTAGAAATACCCACCATTGGAACAACACTCTACTGGGCAAACTACTACAACGCTATGTATAGAGGGATATGGTGGTGGTGGGGGTTTCCGGTTATTGTGATGATTGTAACAATCTTTGGGCTATACTTGCTATCGGTAAGTTTACAGAACTATTTGGATCCTACTACTAGAATTCAGCGAATTAAAGTTTTGTGAGAGGAGTTAAGAATATGGACTCCGTAATTAGTGTAAAAAACTTAAAGTCTTATTATGTTTCAAGTATTTTCGGTAAAAAAATTACTGTAAAGGCAGTTAATGATGTTACATTTGATATTTTAAGTGATGAAATAGTCGGTATTGCTGGAGAATCTGGTTGCGGAAAAACCACTCTTCTCAACGTTCTTTTAGGAATAGTTGAACCACCTTTGCGAGTGTTTGATGGGGAGGTGCTTTATAGTTTAGGTAAAAATGGAGATATAGATATTTTAAGGTTGGACGAAGAAAAAAAGCTTCAACTAAGGTGGCAAGTTGTTTCTTACATTCCTCAAGGATCTATGAATATTTTAAATCCTATACGTAAGATTAAAAAAATATTTTTTGATTTTGCAAAATCAAAAAAAAATCTAAACAAAAAAGAATTTGAGCTTCTTTTAGATCAGCGATTAGAGGACTTGAAGCTTCCCCTGAGAGTTAAAGATTCTTATTCTCACCAACTTTCCGGAGGAATGAGGCAAAGAGTTGCAATCGCATTAGCTACGATTTTTAAGCCTAAAATTGTAGTTGCTGATGAGCCAACTACGGCTTTGGATGTGGTGATGCAGAGGGATATAATAGACCTCTTGGGCGAAATACATGAAAATGAAAAGAACACCATGGTTTTAGTTAGTCATGATCTGTCAATTCACAGCAATATGAGTGACAGGATTTTCATAATGTATGCAGGAAAGATTGTGGAAATAGGAGAAACGGAAGAAATTTTTGAAGAACCTCTCCATCCTTACACTAAGTTTTTGATTAGTTCGTTACCAAGAATTGGAGATAAGAGCCTTAAGGAATCGGTTCCTGGAAAACCGCCTTCTTTATCAGATCTTCCAGAAGGATGTTCTTTCCGTGAAAGATGCCCGTATGCTATGGATATATGTGAGAGAGAAATACCCGATTTAGAGTGGAAAACCAGTGACCATGCTGTTGCTTGTTTTCTGCATAGGGGGTGAAAAAATATACAATATGAATGAATTAAAGTTAATTAATGTATCTAAGCTTTATAAAGTAGGAAGCTACTTGAGTAGAACTTATGTAGAAGCTGTTAAAAATATCAACTTAGAGTTTGATATGAACACACCTTTTATTTTTACATTGGCTGGAGAAAGTGGAAGCGGTAAGTCTACCCTTGCCAAGCTCGTTTTAGGTATCGAAAAAGTCACGTCTGGAGAATTAATTTTTAATAGTAAAAACATAGATAATATGGAAAAACAGGAAAGAAAAAACTATCTAAAAAATGTTCAGCCTGTATTTCAAAATCCTTTTGAGACATTTAACCCCTTAAGAACTGTGATTTCTTATTTGTATACCACAGCTATTAAGTGTGGTAACATTTCCACTCCCGGCAAAAAAGAGGAAGCTCAGGCAATTGTGCAAAAAAACTTAGACAGGGTTGGGCTTTCTTATCAGGAAGTTGAAGGAAAATATCCCCACGAGTTTTCTGGTGGGCAGCTACAAAGGCTTTCTATCGCCCGGGCTCTGATTCCATCGCCGAAGCTATTGATTGCTGACGAACCGGTTTCCATGGTAGATGCCTCTCTCCGGATGAGCATAGTTAACTTATTTAAAGATTTAAAAGATAAATATGGTGTGAGCATTATATACATTACCCATGATTTAGCTACTGCATATTATATTAGCGACTATATCGCCATAATGTTGAGAGGGCAAATAATTGAAAGAGGAGATGTTGAAAATGTTTTAATGAGACCATTGCATCCATATTCTCAGTTACTAAAAGAATCTATTTTGCAACCGGTGCCGAATAAGCGTAGAAAAGGTAGAGCTAGAAAAGCTTCCTTTGAAGTGGAGGAATTTAATTTGCCAGGTTGTAAATTTACTGAGAGATGTTCTTTTGCTGAGGATATATGCAGGAGAGAAAATCCAAAAGAATATTATGTGGAAGGCAGAACAGTTAGGTGTTTTCTTTATGAAGGAGAAGAGTCCTCACCCTAAAAAAGTATTTCAGATAAAAATTCATGTTAAATTAAAAAGGAGGATAGGCAATGGCCACTTGTTTCAAAAACATGTATTGTAACTACTCTACAACTCCACTGGCATTAAAAAACGGGAGACCAAAATTTTCATGGGTTATTGAGTCTGATAAAAGAAGAAGTAAACAAACTGCTTTTCAGCTTATAGTTTCTTCATCTCCAGATTTAATGGAAGAGAACAGGGGAGATATGTGGGATACGCAAAAAGTAGAAAGCGGTGGAAACTATTGTTATTACGAGGGGAAAGAACTGGAAAGCTTCCAACGATGTTACTGGAAAGTCAGAGTGTGGAACGAAGATGGAAATGCGAGCGAGTGGAGCAATGCCTCCTGTTTTGAAACTGGACCATTGGAGAAAAAAGATTGGAAAGCACAGTGGATCGCTAAAAAGGATTTAAAAACATTTGAATCTGGCGGTGATTACGATACTGAAAGTTATAAACAATATTACGCATCTTTTTTTAGAAAGTCTTTTGAGTTAAAAAACGGTGCAAAAAGCGCGAGAGCCTATATTAGTGGATTAGGATTTTATGAACTGTATTTGAACGGGAAAAAGATAGGGAACAATGTTCTTGATCCAGGGCAAACTGAGTATTCTAAAGAAGCACTATATAGCGCATATGATATAACTGATTACCTTAGCTTAAAGAATTGTGTAGGCGTGATTTTAGGAAATGGAAGATATATCGAGCGCTATGGCTATTCAAAACCCAGATTGATATTGCAGATTTTAGTTGAATATGAAGATGGGAATAAGGAATTTATATTTACTGATAACTCCTGGAAATCTTCTCATGGCCCTATACAAGAAAATGGAATATATTACGGGGAAAAATATGATGCGAGATTAGAGATGCCCGGTTGGAATACTTACCATTTTGATGACACTAACTGGGAAGAAACAGAAATAGTAAGCGGCCCTGATTTGAGGTATCAAGACATGCCTCCTATTAGAGTTACCAGGGCTCTGAAGCCTCAAAAGATGTATTCTATAGAACCTGGTGTATATATATACGATTTTGGGCAAAACTTCACCGGGTGGGTAAGAATAGCAGTAAAAGGTCCCGGAGGGACAGAGGTAAGGATAAGACACAGCGAATTGGTTAACAAAGATGGTACTTTAAACACCGCTACCATCCGAAAAGCAGAAGCCACTGACACTTATATTCTCAAGGGTGAGGGCCTTGAGGCTTATGAGCCTAGATTTACTTATCATGGTTTTAGATATATAGAGGTAGCGGGGTTCCCAACGGTTCCAACAATTGAAAGTGTAGAAGGCTGTTTTGTCCACACCGACGTTGAAAAGGCCGGTGATTTTTACTGCTCTAATGAGCTTATAAATAGGATTCACAACAATATATTGTGGGGTCAGTTGAGTAATCTTCATAGTATTCCCACGGATTGCCCCCAAAGAGATGAAAGGTTTGGATGGATGGGAGATGCACAACTTTCTGCTGAAGAAGCCATTTATAACTTTGATATGAATCTTTTTTACGAAAATTATTTGCAGGAAATAAAATTGTCTCAAAAAGAAGATGGCTCTATCCCGGACGTTGTTCCCGCTTATATAAAAATTTATCCCGCAGATCCTGCCTGGGGAAGCGCATACATAACTTTAGCCTGGTATTTATATGAGTACTATAAAAATGAACAAGTGCTGAAAGACCATTTTGATTCCATGAAAAAATATGTTGAGTTCCTGAAAAATAACAGTGAAGACAATTTAATAAAAAAGCTGGGCAAATTTGGTGACTGGTGTCCTCCTGGTGCCATATCTCCTAAAAAAACCCCTGTTGAGGTTACCTCGAGCTGGTACTATTATAACGATGTATACCTGTTTTCCAGAATTTGCGAAGTTTTGGGCAAAGAAGATGAAGCAAGATATTACTCAGAGTTATCTGAAAAGATAAAGAATAGTTTTAATAAGCATTTCCTGAAAAAATATGGTTATGAAACCAGGATGTTTGGGCCGGTTGATAGGTTAATTTCTCAGACTTCTCAAATTCTGCCTCTGTATTATGAAATGGTTCCCGGGGACAAGAAAGAATTCGTTTTAGAAAGACTAATAGATAATATAGTGGAGCATCAGGATTCTCACGTTGATACAGGTATAGTCGGGACCAGATATCTCTTTGACGTTTTAAGTGAAAATGATCATGCAGACCTTGCTTTCAAAATTATAACTCAAGAAAGTTACCCGAGCTGGGGATATATGATTAAAGAAGGAGCTACCACGGTATGGGAAAGGTGGGAAAAGTTAGAAGCGGGAGGCATGAATTCTCAAAATCATATAATGTTGGGTAGCGTAGATACCTGGTTTTATAAATACCTGGTGGGACTCTCTTTGACAAAACCTGGCTGGGAAGAAGTAAAGGTAAAACCCCATTTGATTGGCGATGTAAGTTTTGCTTCTGGTAAAGTGGAAACGGTAAAGGGGGAATTTCTGGTTTCCTGGGAAAAGGCGGAAACCGCTTTTAAGTTATCGATATTTATTCCCTTTGGTTGTGAGGCCAATATTTTCATACCCCGGTTGTGGAAAGAATACGTGTTAAATGAATCTGGTACATTGTTAATAGATAATGGTAAAAAACAGGATAACTTCCAGGAGAGCAAAATAAAATTCGAGGGAATCGAAGAAGATAGCATAATTTTAAACGCAGGTAGTGGTCAGTATTATTTTGAATTAAAAAGTAAATAAATATTTCAGAAAAAAGGAGACATATTAGTGCTATACCCGAGGAAATTAAGTGAACTATCAGAAGAGCTTTTCAGAAATCCCACCAGTGAATATCGAGGAGCGCCGTTCTGGGCCTGGAATACAAAGCTCACCAAAGATGAACTGCTGGAACAAATTGATAATTTTAAGATTATGGGAATGGGAGGGTTTCATATCCATTCCCGTACCGGTCTGGCTATTGATTATTTAGGTGAAGAATTCATGGATTTGGTGAAATCCTGCAATGAAAAGGCCAAAGAAGAGGGGATGCTATGCTGGCTATACGACGAAGATAGGTGGCCATCGGGCTTTGCCGGTGGATACGTTACAAAAGATAGCCGATACAGAGAACGTTTTTTGGTCTTCACTCCTTTTCTATATGAAAATATGGAGGAAGAAATATCACATTTACTTCCGGGAGGAAGAACAGTTAAAGGTAAAAATAGGAAATTGCTGGCCCGGTATGAGGTGACTTTAGAAGATGGTTATTTAGTTTATTACCAGAGGTTAAAAGAAGAGGAAACGGGAAAACAGGGAAAAATCTGGTATGCTTATTTAGAAATATCGGGAGACGACCCCTGGTTCAATAACCAAGCCTATGTTGATACACTCAATCGGGAAGCAATTGAAAAATTCATCGAGGTAACTCACCAGAGATATTACGAAGTGTTGGGTGAAGACTTTGGCAAATCTATCCCGGCTATCTTCACTGATGAGCCCCAATTTATGAGAAAAGACTGTTTGAGCTTTTCTGAAGAAGAAAGAGAAGTGATTCTTCCTTTCACAGATGATTTAGAAGAAAGTTATTATGAGATATATAATCAAAGCTTGTTAGACCACCTGCCAGAGCTGATCTGGGAGTTACCAGATAATAAAACTTCTCTCGTTAGATACCGTTATCACGATCACGTAACAGAAAGGTTTGTTCAGGCTTTTGCTGACACTATTGGAGAATGGTGTGAAAAACATGGGATTATGTTAACGGGTCATATGATGGAAGAATCGACTTTGGAATCGCAAACTGCAGCTATAGGAGAAGCTATGAGGCCACTCAGGTCTTTCGGGCTGCCTGGAATTGATATGTTGTGTGATTGGAGAGAATTCTCCACTGCCAAACAAGCTCAAAGCATAGCTCATCAATACGGTAGAGAAGGAGTTTTAAGTGAGATATATGGAGTTACCAACTGGGATTTTGATTTTAGAAGTTACAAGTTAGCAGGTGACTGGCAATCTGCATTAGGAGTTACTGTTAGAGTTCATCATCTCACCTGGGTATCAATGGAAGGAGAAGCAAAGAGAGATTATCCTCCCAGTATTGGGTATCAAGTTCCCTGGTATAGAGAGTATTCTCTGATTGAAGACCATTTTAGCCGCTTGAATACGGTTCTCAGCCGGGGAAAGGCCGATGTTAAGGTAGGAGTTATTCATCCTGTTGAATCTTACTGGATTCACTGGGGGCCAAAAGATAAAACTCTACTTAAAAGAGCGGAATTAGAAACCAACTTTAAAAACATCATAGAGTGGCTTTTGTTCGGGCTTATTGATTTTGATTTTGTATCCGAATCATTGCTGCCTTCGTTATCGAAAGTCCAGGAAAGTAATGGTTTTGAAGTGGGGGAAATGTCTTATGAGGTAATAATTGTCCCCCATTGCGAAATTCTTCGCTCCACTACTTTAGAGAGATTAGAGGCTTTCCAGAAAGCTGGTGGGGAGATTATATTTTTAGGCGAGCCCCCCACCCTGGTAGATGGTGTTTTTTCAGATAGGGCAAAAAAATTAGCAGATAAGTCCTCCGTTATTCCTTTTTCCAGGACTAAATTAGGGGAGAAGCTTGATAAATATCGTGATATAGAAATATGGAAAGAAGATGGCACTCCTTCCGATAATTTATTTTATCAAATGAGAAAAGAAGGAGAAAAGAAATGGTTATTTATTTCTCACGTCCATAAAATGAGAAACCCCGATATTGCGAGGTTAGAAAAAATAAAAATAAAGATAAGAGGGGAATGGAATCCTGAAATCTATGACACTTTAACGGGGGAAGTAAAGGAGTGCGCTGCAGAAATTAAAGATGGAAACACATTAATAGAATACGAATTTTATCCTCATGATAGTTTACTGCTGGAACTTACACCGGGGATGCCCGGGGAAAAAGAAGGGCAAAAAAACAGCTATTCAACTACAAGGGAGGTAAATTTGCTCGATCCCGTTTCTTTTTCTTTATCGGAGCCTAATGTGCTTTTGCTGGATATGGCAGAGTACGCATTTGATAATGGAGGTTGGCAACCACAAGAAGAGCTGCTCAGGATAGATAACAAATTTAGAGAAATTCTGAATTACCCTCTACGAATGAGTAGAATAGCTCAGCCATGGACTGATAAAAAAGTAGAGCCATATGAGCATGTGCTGAGGTTAAAATTTGTAGTTACCTCACACATAGAAATAAAGGACCTAAGGTTGGCTCTCGAGAATCCGGAAAATACTAAAATATTTGTTAATGGAGAACATATCGAATCTGAAGTTACTGGCTGGTTCGTGGATAAAAGCATAAAAAAGGTCCCGATTCCAGGTCTCCCCATCGGAGATTCGGAAATTGTATTGGAAATACCGTTTAATTCAAAAACCAACGTGGAATGGTGCTATCTATTGGGAAATTTTGGAGTGGAGGTCCACGGAAGACACACTAAAATTGTAGAATCGGTAGAGAAGCTTGCTTTTGGAAGCTGGACTGAAGAGAGACTGCCCTTTTATGCTGGAAATGTCACTTATCATTGTCTGGTGGAGTGTGATGAAGGAGAATTAATAATTGAAGTACCTCAATTCAGAGCTCCTTTACTATCAATATCTCTGGATGGAGAAGAAAAAGGTAAAATAGCTTTTGCTCCTTATGTGCTGAGCCTGGGCTGGGTAGAGAAAGGGAAACACTCAATTGACATTACCGCCTACGGAAATAGAGTAAATGCTTTTGGTGCCGTGCACAACTGTGACGATACCTATTTTTGGTTTGGCCCGAATGCCTGGAGAACTACTGGCAATCAATGGTCTTATGAATACAGGCTCAAACCAGCGGGGATTCTGATTTCACCACGAGTGTACATTAAAAAATAAATTCGCTTTTGTCTAAAGATTTCAGTTATTAAGACTCGTTAATTAACGGTGTAATTCTAAGCACTACTTTGTAAGAGTAAGAGACAAAGGCGTGGTAGCTTTACAATTGATACTATTTTCTGACTTAACTTAATCTCTATCTTGTTTTGTAAAAGGAATAACCAGTAATTTCTGACCTTTTAGGCCAGCTTGCAAGCAAGGTAAAATTCATTATATTATATGTAGGAGGGCGTTCTGCCTCCTTTGGGATGATTTTACTGATGCAAGTTCTGTGCCTAGAAAAACAAGTACTGTATGCTTTTATTGGTATTTTTGGTCAACTAATTATTCGAGAAAATGACCGAGATCAAAAAAGTAGGGATATAAGACTTAGTGAAAATCAAAGAAGGGAGGTGATTAAAAAAGATTTTGAAGATTGACGGTTGGCAATAGTTTGCTGGTTGGTGTTATTTAGGAGTGCAGTTTTTCGGTCTGAATTTAACAATCAAAATAAAGGAGGTTCCAGTTAGAAATGAAAAAGCTTATTACGATTCTTTTTTTGGTGGTTTCCATGGTTGTTTTCTTTTCAGTAAGTGCTTTTGCTGAAGGATATACAGTTGGTATGGTAGTAAAGAATGTTGGGAATCCTTTCATGGATGCAGCTGGCAGAGGGGGCGAGGAAGCCTGTGGTGAATTAGGTAATAGTTTTATTTTCCAGGGACCGGCTACTCCAACAGTGGAGGGTCAGATTGAAATCATTGAAAACTTAATAGCTCAAAAGGTCGATGCCATTTGTATAACTGCCAATGATTTTGATGCGTTAGTACCAGTTCTCCAGAAGGCTAAAGGAAACAACATAAAAGTAGTATCCTTTGATTCGGCGGTAGCGCCTGGAGGTCGGCATGTACATGTAAATCAGGCAGATGCAGAATTGATAGGTAAGTTACAGGTTCAAGCCATAGCGGAGATGATTGGCTATGAAGGTGAAATAGCTATTCTTTCAGCTGGAGCCACTATGACCAATCAGAATACCTGGATTGAATATATGAAAGAGGAATTGAAAGATCCAAAGTATGAAAAGATAGAATTAGTAACTATTGTGTATGGTGATGACCTGCGAGATAAGAGCTACAACGAAGCCATGGGTTTGTTTAAGTCTTACCCCAACTTAAAAGGCATCATATCTCCTACCACCGTAGGGCTCAGTGCTACTGCTAAGGCCATAACTGATGCCGGCCTGGTGGGGAAAGTTAAGCTTACCGGTCTCGGGCTTCCCAGTGAGATGGCAGAGTGGGTTCACAATGGAGCTTGTGAGGCATTTTTCTTATGGAATCCCATCGATCTGGGCTACCTTGCCTCATACGTTGCCGGGCTTCTGTGTGATGGGACTATAACCGGAGAGGTGGGAGAAGAGTTCTCCGCCGGTAGAATGGGAGATTACACCATTGTTGAGGCAGAAGACGGAGGAACAGAAGTTTTATTAGGGCCTCCTTTCCGATTTGACGCAAGCAACATTGATGAGTGGAAAGACATTTATTGAACTAGATGCAATTGAATGGTGAGCGAGGATGTATTCTCGCTCACCATTTTTAAATGGGATTTCTGGAGGTTGATAGTGTGGTAGATAGAGAAGATAGGTATATACTTGAGCTGAAAGGAATTTCCAAATTTTTCCCCGGTCTGAAAGCATTAGACCGGGTTGATTTTAATCTTCGCGCAGGAGAGATTCACGCTATTGTGGGTGAAAATGGAGCGGGTAAATCTACTCTAATAAAAATTATTACCGGTGTTTATCAACCAGATGAAGGCGATATATTTTATGAAGGGAACACAGTGATTTTTCACAACCCCACAGTGGCTAACCGTTATCAAATTGCTGCTGTTTACCAGCAACCCGCGTCTTTTCCTCATTTAACAGTTACCGAGAATATATTTCTTGGACATCCTATAATTCACCCCACTACCAAAAAACTGATGTGGAAGGAAATGAAAGAAGAAGCAAAAAGGCTTCTCCGTTCTTTAGGCTCTGATATTAATCCTTCGGTGACTATGAGCTCTTTAAGCGTAGCTCAACAACAGATAGTCGAAATTGCCAAGGCTCTTTCAGTTAACGCTCGTATCCTTATTATGGATGAACCGACTGCTTCTCTCACCAGACGGGAAACTGAAGATTTGTATAATATAGCAAGGAAGCTCCGCAACGATGGAGTGTCTATTATATTGATTTCTCATCTGTTTGAGGATGTCTATGAAATCGCTGATCGGGTAACTGTGCTCCGAGATGGAAAGAGTATAGGAACCTGGAATGTTAATGAAATTGATGAAAAAGACCTGATTAAAGCTATGGTAGGGCGAGAAATAAGTCAGCTTTTCCCCAAAAACAAGGTTTCTTTTGGGAAAGAACTTTTGAGAGTAGAAGGACTTTCTCGTCTTGGTTATTTTTCTGATATTTCCTTTTCTCTCCGGGCCGGGGAAATTGTTGGATTTAGCGGGTTGGTTGGTTCGGGAAGAACTGAAGTAGCGCAATCGATTTTTGGCATAGCCCCGGTTGATGCAGGAAAGATATTAGTAGAAGGGAAAGAAGTATCGATTAAAAACCCGATGGAGGCTATAAGCTATGGCATTGGATATCTTCCAGAAGACCGGTTAGAACAGGGTTTGTTTCTGCTTCTGAGCATTAATGATAATATTACGATTTCTATAATTGATCAGCTTACCAATAGAGGATGGCTAAACCCGCCTCGAGAACATGAAATTTCTAACAAGATGTTAGAATTACTTCAGATAAAAGCACCAGGGATTTTCCACCCCGTCAGTTCTTTATCAGGAGGAAATCAGCAAAAAGTGGTGGTTGCCAAATTACTTGCTGCTCGCCCAAAAATATTAATCATGGACGAGCCAACTAAGGGTGTTGATGTGGGAGCAAAAGCTGCTATTCATCAAATCATGTCTGATCTCGTAGCAGAAGGACTGGGTATTATTATGATTTCTTCTGAGATGCCAGAAATATTGGGAATGAGTGATAATATCATCGTTATGCACGAAGGCCGAATTACTGGTGTTTTTTCTCGTTCAGAAGCTACTCAGGAAAAACTTATGGAAGCAGCGGTAAAAGTCGATCGTTTAACTCAGGTTGTGTCGTAAAATTTAGCTTGGATGGTGTAGACCCATGATGGATGAACCTGCTAAAACAAAAAGAGAAGTCACGTTTTCCAGGCTGCTTGGATTCCGGGAATTGGGGATTATAATTTTCATCGTACTTATATCCGTTTTGATTGGTATTCGCAATCCTCGCTTTTTAACCTGGAGTAATTTTCATGATATTTTGATAGATACGGCAGCCCTATCTGTCCTTTCTGTGGGGATGATGTTAGTTCTGGTGACCGGTGGTATTGACCTTTCTATGGAATCTGTGTTAGCTCTAACGGGAATGGTAGCGGGAATGATGGTTAAACAAAATCCCCAGCTTTCTCCACTTTTTATGTTAATACTGGGATTATTATTGGGAGGTCTTCTGGGATCTATTACTGGTTTGATTGTAGCTAAAGGTCGGGTGGTACCGATTATTGCTACTTTGAGTATGATGTATATTTACCGGGGCATTACTTTTATAATCAGCGGAGGAAAGTGGATAAATGCCTACGAAATGCCGGATTCTTTTAAGGGAATAGCGACAGAACGTTTCCTAGGTCTTTCTAAGCTGATTTACATTGTTTTAGTGGTGTACGTAGTTTTCTATTATTTTGTCAATTATACTCATACTGGAAGAAAAATATATGCGGTAGGGAGCAATGTGGAGGCGGCTCGAGTTATCGGAATCAATACTGAATTTATTACCTGGCTGGTTTATGCCATTTCTGGTGCTCTCTCCGGTTTAGCCGGGGTGATGTGGGTAGCTCGTTATGCCTCAGCCCAAAATGATACTGCTTCTGGATTTGTTATGACTATTGTAGCTGCTTGCGTTTTAGGTGGGGTTAGCATTACTGGTGGTGTAGGAACTGTATCTGGTGTTTTACTGGGATCTATCACTGTTGGTATTATTAATAACGCACTTCCCATGATTAGGGTGTCTCCTTTTTGGAAGATGGCCTTGCAGGGTCTTATCATTTTAGTAGCAGCGATAGTGAATATTGCTATTGCTCGAAATATGGAAAAGTCGCAGTTGAAGAGGAGAACAATATAGATGAAATACCGTAATTCTCTTTCTAATAGGAAACTTAACATCGTTTTCAAGTGGGAATGGCTTTTGGTTATATTGATTATTGGGATATCAATTGTTAATGGTCGCCTTTCACCTCATTTCTGGAGCTATACGGGTATCATGGACTCTTTAGCAGTGTTCTTAGAAAAAGGTTTTATGGTTCTTTCTATGACTCTGGTATTGATTATAGGGGATATTGATATTTCCGTAGCTTCTATTGTTGCTCTCTCTTCGGTTTTGATGGCCATGTCTTACAAGCTTGGGCTTCCTATGGCAGTCGCTATTTTAGTAGCCTTGGCTACGGGAGCCGGGTGTGGATATTTGAATGGCTTGTTGATCTCGCTTGTACCTGGCCTATCGGCTATTATTGTCACCCTGGCTGGTTCCTCCATTTATAGAGGAATTGCCTATATTTTGCTTGGTGATCAGGCAATAGGGGGATTCCCCTCCTGGTACTCTTATCTGGCCTGGGGGTATGTAGGTAAAACCAATATACCTTTTGTTATGGTGGTATTTGTGGGGTGTGCCATTATATATGGACTTTTGCTCCATCGCACTGCCTGGGGAAGAAAGGTATACGCTATGGGAATTAACCCGGTGGCCGCCAGATTTTCTGGAGTACCGATAGCGCAAATGAAACAGATTATTTTTACTCTTAATGGGTTAATGGCGGGGATAGCAGCTATTTTTCTAACTTCCAAGTTAGGTAGCTCAAGGCCCAATATTGCCACAGGATATGAGCTCGAGGTTATTGCCATTGCCGTTTTGGGGGGAGTTAGCCCCTCAGGAGGAAAGGGCGGCATAGTTGGTGTATGTTTAGCTCTTATATTGATGCGTTTACTTCGTTATGGTATGGGGCTGGTAAATGTTCCGGGTCAGGTAATGATGGTCATCATTGGAATAGTTCTTGTTGGTGTAGTAATGCTTCCTAATATTTTTAGCTCTCGAGGGGGAAAGAGAAGAACGAAAGAGATTCAATGAATTTTATGAGTGAAGTTAAATATTCCTCCGGGAATATGAAATATGAAAAGTTAAAAGAAAACCTTTTAGCACTGGGAAGAGTAATAGTTGCTTTTTCGGGGGGAGTGGATTCTACTTTTCTTCTCTGGGTGAGTAGAGAAACTCTGGGAGAAAATGTCTTAGGGGTCCTGGTAGATTTACCTTTTTTACCCCGCCGAGAGAGGGAAGAAGCGGAAAAAGTTGCCCGGGATTTAAGACTTCCTCTTAAGGTCATAGAAATTTCGGGAGAAGATGAGCCCCTCATCTGGCGCAATACCAAGGAACGCTGCTATTTCTGTAAAAAAAGGATGATGCGGGAACTGTTAGCTCTGGCACAAAAAGAAGGCTACGCTTGGGTAGTAGATGGAACCAATCAAGATGACGAGGGGGATTTCCGTCCTGGTTTTCGGGCTACCCAGGAGTTGGGAATCAGACATCCCCTTTTAGAGGTAGGATTTACGAAATATGAAATCCGGGAGGTTTCTCGAGAGCTTCACCTTCCCACCTGGGATAAGCCTGCCTCTTCATGTCTGGCTACGCGCATTCCTTATGGGGTGGAAATAACCCTTCCTCTACTGCATCGAATTGAACAAGGAGAAGAACTTTTACATAACCTGGGCTTTTCTCTCTCGCGCCTGAGGCATCACGGTGAGGTGGCTCGTTTAGAAATATCGCCAGAAGAATTTCCTCTCCTTTTAGAAGGGGAGCTGAGGCAAAAAGTAGTTTCTGGTCTGCAAGCTCTGGGCTACACTTTTATTACTCTGGACTTAGAAGGGTATCATTCCGGGAGCATGAATAGACTTAGAAGCGATTAAGTGTAGTATCGGGAGAAATAAGTTTTGCCAGTCTCTATAAAGTAATCAATATCCTCTTTCTTTATCCAGTAGTGGGTAACCAGGCGAAATTCTCCCTCCCGGGGAAGATTAATTTTTATGTTTTTCTCCTCTAAAAACTGGATAAATTCTGGTGGGGAAAAGCGTTCTATCTCTACGGTGAAAAATACCATATTGATATCCAGGCGGTTTTCTGCTACTTTTATTCCCTCAATTTCTTGTAGTCTCTTGGCTAAGTAACGGGCGTTTTCATGGTCTTCTTGTAAGCGCTTGGTCATTTTCTCCAGAGCTATCAATCCGGCAGCCGCTAAATATCCTACCTGCCGCATACCTCCTCCTAAAAGTTTACGATTTTTGCGGGCTTTCTCAATGAAAGAGCGAGTTCCCACGAGCAGAGAACCAATGGGAGCACAGAGTCCTTTAGAAACACAGAACATCACTGAGTCGCAATAAAGGGCGATTTGTGCTGGTTTTACTTTTAAAAAAGTGGCAGCGTTAAAAATCCTCGCTCCATCTAAGTGCACAGAAATTCCCTTTTCTTGGGCAAATTGATAAACTTCCTGGAGATTAGAAAGAGGAACTACTTTACCAGACGAGTGGGCATTTTCCATACAGATTAGCCCTGTTCGAGGGTGGTGAAGGTCTTCTTCTCGATAGCGTTTTTCTAAATCTTTTATATCTACCTGTCCATATTGGTCAGGAAGAGGGCGGAGCCCCACCCGGGATATTACCGCTGGGGCTCCCACTTCGTGCTCTAAAATGTGGTTACTTTCGGGGATTAATACCTCGTCTCCGCTTTGAGTGTGAGTGAATATAGCTAACTGATTACCAAAAGTTCCTGAAGGGACAAAAAGAGCCGCTTCTTTTCCCATTTTTTCTGCTGCTTTTTCTTGCAACAGGTTTACTGTGGGGTCATCACCATAAACATCATCTCCTACTTCTGCCTGTACCATAGCTTCCAGCATTTCCTGAGTAGGGATAGTGACAGTATCGCTACGGAGGTCAATCCATCTGGGATGAGAAGTAGCCATTTTCATGGTTTATCTTTCAAGGCCACAATATTGAGGCGACAGATAGCTGCTTCTAAGACAGCTTCTAACATCTGGTGGTAAGAAATCCCGGCAAAATGAGCCATTTTAGCTAAGTGCCCATCCCAGCACCATCCGGGGTTGGGATTGACCTCTAATAGCCGGGGCTGTCCCTCTCTATCCAGTCGCCAATCAAAACGGGCATAGTCTCGACACTCTAAGCGCTCAAACAACTTAATAGAGCTTTCCACAATTATTTTCTCGGTCTCCTCCGGTAGTTTACTGGGTAAGGATTTTACTTTACCATAGGGAGAGTCAGGTAGCCACTTGGCTTCGTAACCACAAATGGGGGGAAGCCCGGGAGGAAGAGCACTATAATCTTCCTCGGTAATGGGTAGCACCTGATAGGATTCAGGAGGGTTACCGATAATCCCTAAACTCAAATCTTTGCCAGGGAGAAATTCTTCTACTAAGATGGGTTTATCGTAGCCAAATTTGTTTCTTATTTCCGATACCGCTTCTACAAAATCGTCTAAGTTGGTGGCTACACTTTTCTCGGTTATACCAAAGCTGGAGTCGCCGAAATTGGGCTTAAGGAGAACGGGAAAATCAAAGGGCAATTTAAAAGTGAAATCTTCCGGTTTAATCAAAAAAGCGCGAGGGACAGGAATATTCAGCTCTTTAGCTATTCCCCGAACTAAGGACTTATCATAGCAATAAGCTAAACATTGAGGGCCAGAACCGGTGTAGGGTAGTCCCAGTATATCTAAAAGGGCAGGAACGTGGAGTTCTTGTCGGGCATCGTTATTAAATCCCTCGTCGCAAAGGTTGAAGACCAGGTCTACTTTTCCTCGCAGTCGTAGTAAGTCGTGGAGTAAAGTGCGATGCTGGTCTAAGTAAGTAAATTGGTAGCCTTTCAATTCTCCTAAAGCAGCTTTAAGCTGATTTACAGTATAGATATCATCTTCGTCAAAAACGGTTTGAGGTTTAAGAGGGTCAGGTTGTCCGGGGTCACCCAGCAGCACTACTACTTTTAAAGTAGCTCCTTTTATTCTTTTGGGGTGTGTCCATTCTTTTTTGGCTTCGCCACTCAGGAGAATTCGTTTTTCCATCATTCCCAGGTCCTGGTTACGCTGAGAAGAAGGAACATGCTCTCCGTGGGTGGTAAGGCGGCTGAACCCGGATTTCTCTAAAAGAGATATTAATTCTGTAACTGAATATAGTCTTTCGGCATAGAATTGATCTGCCATTACTCCATTTTCAATGTGAGTTATTATTTCCCGAGAAATCAAGCGTTGTCGATCTTTAGACAGAGATCGCTCCCGCAATACGAATTGTTTTTTACCAATCCATTCCCAGGAGTGAGGTTGAAAATTTTCTCTCAGGTATTCACCGTCGGCCACGTCTATAAATATTTTTCCTCCGGGTTTAAGAACTCTGAAAACCTCTGTCAATACCTTGAGGTCATCTTGAATGCTTTCAAAATATCCAAAGCTATTTCCTAAAATCAATACCACGTCAAAGCTATCAGTGGGGTAGGGTAGTTTGCGGGCATCTCCTTCTTTAAACTGAACACTCAACCCCTCTCGTCGGGCCTGATTCCTGGCTTTTTGGATTAAGTAGTGAGAGCGGTCTAAACCTTTTACCCGGGTGAATCCCCGCCGGGCTAATTCCAGAGAATGTCTTCCCTGTCCGCAACAGAGGTCTAAAATCCGGTCTCCGGGAGAGAGATGAAGAATAGTGGTGATATAATCCACTTCTTGTCTCGTGATGTTCTGGTCTTCTACTACGTCTCCATCGGTTTTTAAGTAAAGAGAGTTAAAAATTCTCTTCCACCAATCGGGTGGGACGTGTTCTTCCAAATCTACAACTGGCCCTAATGACCTGGCCTTTTTGCCCCCGTTTTTACCGTTAGAAAATAGAACTCGTTCAGGCTCCTCTTTCATTTTCCTCCACCTTACCTGGGAGATTTTTTATTATGAAACGATTATAGAAGGATGGTGACAAAAAGCAATACCGGAGAAAAATTATTTGGGAAAATTTTTTAATTCGTAATTTTTGTTTCCCAGGCCAATGGATTCTCCGTAGTTGATTTGTATTTCCCAGCGAGCTTGAGGATGAACATCTAAAAACTTATCTTCCCCGGGGGAAAAAGCTTTTTGCAATCTCGAATTTTGTAATCCTGCCGATTTTTTGATTAAATCGGCAGAGGCTTTATCGATAGCCACAATATCATGTCCTCCTAAAATCCCGATATCAGGTACTAAGCTGGCATCATGCCAGGGAGCACAATCGCAGTCAGGGCTTATTTCGGTGAGAAAATTGATGAAAGCCACTTTTTCTCCCTTGCTCTTAACTGCTCCGTAGGCATATTCTGCCATCCGTTCCTGAAGAGTGGAGATAGAAGAAGACCAAGTAGTGGTGATGGCCTCTTGATTGCAGTAAATAACGCATTCGGCGCAACCAATACATAATTCTTTTTTTACTTTAGCTTTTCGTTTTTCATCAAGATAAAGAGCATTTTGGGGACAATGGTCAATACAGCGCCGACAACCAATACATAGCTCTTCCCGGGGGTCAGGAATAAAAGTTTCCCCATGCTGAAGTTGTTTGCCCACTCGAGAAGCGCCACCCATGCCTATATTTTTTATAGCTCCTCCCAGTCCTGCTTCTACATGTCCTTTAACGTGGGTTACCACTAAAAGAAAGTCAGCTTCTTGAATGGCAGAAGCTATCTTCACACTTTTGAAATGTTTCAAATTTACTTCTACTTCTTGATAATCGCTTCCTCGCAGACCATCGGCAATGATAAGGGGAGCAGGGACAGCTGGATAGCCAAAACCATGGAAAATGGCGGTTTCCAGATGGTCCACAGCATGGTGGCGGAAACCTAAATATAAGGTATTGGCATCGGTTAAGAAAGGTTTGCCTCCTGATTCTTTTACTGCTTCTACGATATAGCGCAAAAAAACCGGTTTTAAGAAACCATGGTTACCTCGCTCTCCAAAGTGAAGTTTCACTGCCACCAGATCTCCTTCTTCTAATCTTTCTTTTAGAAGAGTTTTGGTCAGCCTTTTCAGTTTTTCTAAAACTGAGCTTCGTTCATCATGGGCTCGTAAGTTAACAAAGTGTACCAACGAAGCCATATTCAACCTCCCTTAGTTAGAATTTGGTGAATGTATTTTCCAGTATTCTACCAGTTTTTGGAATAATAACGAAATAGAATCATAAATTCACAAAAGCCAGCAAAAAGTCCATGGCCGGGCACTAAAATATCAACGAGGAAAAGTTTTTCTATGTTTCCTTTTAGGGAATAAGATTGTTTGAAAATTCTGGTTATGTCCTATATTCTCATAAAAATAGAAGGGCGAGCAGCTTTTTTTACGGTAAGCTGCTTTTCATAAAAAAACTTAAGAGAAGAGTGGCTTTTTCCCACAGCAGCTATTAGAGGAAGAAGTAACTGACTTCTTAGGAAGAGATCATTATCAGAGAGCTAAAGGAGACGAAAATAAATCAGGTATCGAGACCGTGAGCCAGTAAAGATAAAAACTAAAGATGAAAAACAGAAGTTTATTATAGTTAACTACAAAACCGATTATGACTTATAATATCTGCTCAGAGCTTCCTTCTCTT
>NZ_JAAYFP010000116.1:0-28513 GCF_012728195.1 Candidatus Sordicultor fermentans | reverse complement strand
CTAAAAACGACTCGAAAGTCGCCGGGGTGACGAACTTGAGGAAAATCTCACCTTAACCCTCTCCCCGCAAGCTCTCTAAACCGTCCCTCTCCCTCCGAGGCTTATCTTTTTGTCATGCCTGAAATTTAGCGAGGCATCCATGTTTTTTAAAGACTGTGGACCCCTGATAGAACCATTCAGGGGTGACGAACAAAAGGTGATAGAACCATTCAGGAATGAGGGACTTGGGCGGTCATTGCGAGCCTCGTAGTTTCGCTGAGGGAGGCTTTCTCTCCCTCAGTTAGCTTTTGTCTTTTAAGTTTTCTATTTTTTTAATCTTACGCCGTAGGCCGTCCGTGGCAATCCCGAGTTTCTTTGCCGAGGAGAATCCAAAAAGAGATCGCCACGCATGGCAAAATACGCCATGCTCGCGATGACAAGAAAAAGACACCCTCACCCTAACCCTCTCCCGTCGAGGGCGAGGGAAAATATGGAGAGTCTCCTGAAGAGGATGAGGGGAAGCGAGATCGCCACCTCAATCGCTCCTCGCGATGACAGATGATAAAGGGGGGATTATAAGGGGACGGCGCCCCCTTATAGTCGATACTATAGTTCTCTTTATTGTTTCTTTCTCATACTGACATTACTATAGGATAACTACAGCCAGCCAGGTAGTTTATTTGACACTTTTCTTTTAATTTCTTATAATGGTTTTAACTTGGATTTAGGGAGGAATAAGGGTGACTGAAATCAAAGTCGGTAAGGGAGAAAGCATAGACGAAGCTTTGCGCCGGTTTAAGAAAAAGTGCCAGCGTAATGGAGTAATTTCGGAGATGAAACGCAGGGAGCATTATGAGAAACCGAGTGAAAAGAAAAGAAAGAAGGCTCAAGCAGCTGCCCGAAGAAAAAGAAGAGGATGAAAGAGGTATCGTCTTTAAAAGTTCAGATTGAAGAGCAGATGAAAGCAGCACTAAAGGCTCATGACCAGCTGAGGCTGGATACTTTGAGGTTGCTCCTTTCAGAGATAAAAAATAAAGAGATTGAAAAAAGGGGCAATCTGGAAGAGGGGGAAATAGTTGCCTTAATCCGGAAGGAGATTAAAAAGAGGCAAGAAAGTGAAGAATATTTTGAAAAAGGAAATCGTTCCGAGCTTTTAGAAAAGGCAGAGAAAGAGATAGCCATTCTGCAAGATTTTCTCCCTCCTCAACTTTCAGAGGAGGAAGTGGAGCGAGTTATAAATGATGTATTAGCCAGCTGGCCTGGAGAAGCATCTCTTTTCCCGGTGATGAAGGAAGTGATGTCTCGCCTTCAGGGCAGGGCAGGGGGGGAAGTGATTTCTAAAGTGGTATGTCAAAAGATAAACGTGGGGTGATAGAAAAACTTGTCTCAAGGGATTGACCTGAAAGATAGAGAAGTGCGTTTCTCTTTAGAAAGTGTGGAAAACATTAAAGCGCTTTTTGGCTATCTGGATAGTAAAATCAGAGTCGTTGAAAGTGTGTTTAAGGTAGAGGTAACTATAGAGGAAGAGGATCTAGTGATCAGAACTAAAAGTGAGAGTGGAGAGGTATCTTTAGCCCGAGATTTTTTGCAAGAACTTTCTTCTTTTTCTCCTCCAGAAGAATTGAGTTCTGATGACCTGCAAAAAATGGCTCTCAGTTTCAAAGAAAACAAAAAAGCGTGGTGGAATGATAAAGTAGAACCCACTATTCTGACTACTGCTTATCATAAACCTGTCCGGGCTAAAAGTCCGGGACAGATGAAATACGTTCAGACAGTAAGAAATGCGGATATAACTTTCTGCATCGGTCCGGCCGGGACGGGGAAAACTTATTTAGCCATGGCTATGGCCTGTGCTGCCCTGCAAACCAAGAAAGTGAGCAGAATTGTCTTGGTAAGGCCGGCGGTAGAAGCAGGAGAAAGCCTGGGATATCTACCTGGAGACCTGAAGGAGAAAATTGAACCCTATCTACGACCTCTTTATGATGCCCTCTATGAAATGCTCTCCCCTGATAAATTTCAGAAGTACAGCGAAAAAGGAGTGATTGAGGTGGCTCCTCTTGCCTATATGAGAGGGAGGACGCTCAATGATTCCTTCATAGTTCTGGACGAAGCACAGAATACCACTCCTGAACAGATGAAAATGTTTTTGACCCGCATGGGCTTCGGTTCCAAGGTGGTGGTGACCGGCGATATCACCCAGATTGACCTTCCCAGTGGTAAAAAATCGGGGTTAGTGGTGGTGCAAGAAATCCTTAAGGACATTAAGGGAATAGAATTTGTTTATTTGAACGAAAAAGATGTGGTCAGACATCAGTTAGTCCAGAAGATTATTCTGGCTTATGAAAAATTTGAGGAAAAAGCTCTCTCTCGCTAAGTCTCATCTTCTTTCTTTTCGCTTTCTGAATTTTCTCCTTTATGGAATAATGCTTTTCTTTCTCTTCTGGTTTTCTTCCTGGGGAGAGGAATGGAAAATAAAAGAGGGAGAAGTGGTCAGTCGAGACATCATTGCTCCTCGCTCGGTGGAGATTATCGATATTCCCAGCACTGCAGAAGCACAAAAGAGGCTTCTCTCTGCTATTCCTCCTGTTTATCGTGTCGACCCTCAAACGCTGGATAAAATTGAACAAGAGTTAGAAGAATTTTTTAAATCTCTGGAAGAAGCTCGTCCTACCTACTCTCTTTTATCTACCGATTTTAAGGATACCTTTAGTAAGAAGTGGAGAATTACCCCGGGGGTGTTGGAGTGGCTTATTGCCTCCCCTCAAGAGGAATATGAGAGAGTCAAAGGAGTTACTTTTGATATAATCAACCGCTATATGGCCAACCCTATCCGGGAAGAAGAATTAGAAGAGAAGATTTTAGAGGCCTATAGTGAGCTGGAAAGAATGGATCTGGGAGAAAGCGAAATAAGAGTGGCAGAAGCCCTGGTTTTCCGTTTTCTCCGGCCCACTGCAGTGGTGGATAGCGAGGGCACACAAAGAGAACGCTTGAAAGCTCTGGAATCTTTGCAACCGGTAAAGAGAATTATTAAGCGAGGGGAAGTGATTTTAAGAAAAGGAGAAATAGCTACTAAAGAGGACATAGAAATTTTAAGAGCCATGGGCTTCGGGGGAGAAGGAGATCAGTGGTTCCAGCTTTTAGCCTGGGCTCTGGTAATAACTGGAGCGGTGGTGGCAGAATATTTCTATATCCGAAAATTTGTCCCTTCTCTTTTGGAGGACGATTCTCTGCTCCTGTTGCGTTTAATAGCGGTAGGGGGCATTGTAGCCATGAATACACTGACTTTTCGCCTTTCCTCCTTTTTTATAATCATCAGTGCTCTTCCTCTTATTCTTTTGCCTCTTTTAGGTGAAGATTATGCTCTGGGGGAATCCTTGATTCTTTTTCCTCTTATTCTTTTGGGGGACAGGGTGGATTTTATTCAGGGATTTTATATCTATGTTAATTTATTCTTGCCACTTTTCTGGTTAAGCAAAATCTCTAAAACAGGAGACCTGGTAAAAGCGGGAATGATGATGGCCTTTACCAATATGGGTTTGAGCTTTGTTTTTGGTTTGCAGGAGGGTAAAGAGTTAACCAAAGTTTTAGCTGATGCTTTTTATGGATGGGGAGGAGGAATGGGAGGAGCAGTAATCGCTCTGGGTGGAATTACTCTTTTGGAGAGTATTTTTCATATAACTTCCGATTTTCGGTTGATGGAATTGCTAAATCCTACTCATCCTCTTTTGAAAAGACTTCTCATGGAAGCTCCCGGCACTTATAGCCACAGCTTGATGGTGGCTAATCTCGCTGAAGCTGCAGCGGAGAGAATTGGAGCCAATCCTTTTTTAGTGAGGGTTGGAGCTTATTATCATGATGTAGGTAAGATAAAAAGGCCTTACTTTTTTATTGAGAACCAGATGGAGGGGCATAATGCCCACAATCGTCTTTCCCCTAACTTGAGCTCTTTAATTATCCAGAGTCATGTTAAAGACGGGGTGGAAATAGCCAGGCAATACAATTTGCCCCCCGAAATTCAGGAAATCATCGCTTGCCATCACGGGACCACTATAATACGCTATTTTTACGATAAGGCGGTAAAGGAAAGAAAAGATGAGGTGAGGGAAGAAGAGTTTCGCTATCCTGGACCTCTACCGCGTACTGTTGAACAAGCACTGGTATTTTTAGCTGATAGTGTGGAAGCAGCGGTGCGCAGTGCTACTCGTCCCACTCCCAGTCGGGTGGATGCCATAGTTAACGGTATTTTGCAAAAATATTTGCAGGAGGGACAGCTGGATGAATCTCCTCTCACTATGAGAGATATCCGGCAAATTGCTCAAGCTTTCGTGGTGGTTTTGAACGGAATGATTCACTCCCGGATTCCCTATTATCCGGAAGAAGAGGCATTAAAAATAGTCAGGGGGAAAGATATAAAAGATGAGCCGGGTAGAAATAGTAAATAGAACCAGGGAAAGCTTTTTAACCAGAAAAAAGGTGCAGAAAATAGTAGACTTCGTTTTAAAAGAGGAAGGGAAAGACTTTCCGGGGTGTTTGAGTATAGCGGCAGTGGATGAGGAGGAGATTCGAAGCCTAAAGAAAAGGTTTTTTCACCAGGATGCCTGTACCGATGTTATATCCTTTTTTTACGGATTTTCTGATGAAGATGATATCTGGGGAGAGATAATAATTTGTCCTGCTGTTGTCAAGCAAGAAGCACACGTCCGGGGAGAGAGCGAAGAGAGAGCGTTGAGCATCGTTTTAATCCATGGCTTGCTTCATCTTCTGGGATACGAAGACGAAGATGCTGAAAAGGCCAGAGCAATGGAAGAAAGACAAGAAGCTCTGTATCGGCTTTTAGAAGAGGAAGAGGAAAGAGAAAAGTTGATAAAAAGAGCTATCAAGGTGAGAGAATATGCCTATGCTCCTTATTCTTCTTTTCCGGTGGGGGCGGCGCTGCTGGGATATGACGGGGATATTTTTACCGGTTGTAATGTGGAAAATGCCTCCCTGGGTTTAACCATTTGTGCCGAAAGGGTAGCGATTTTTAAGGCTATATCACAGGGGGTAAGAGAATTTAAGAGAATAGCCATCATTGCTGACCCTTCTTCTTATTGTTTTCCCTGCGGAGCCTGCCGGCAGGTTCTTTATGAATTTGCTCCTCAACTGGAGGTAATAGCGGCTAAAAGTGATAGAGATTATGAGATAGTTTCTCTTCACTCTCTTTTACCGCGGGCTTTTTTTCTGAGAAATGACGATAGAAAGGAGTAAATAACTTGGCTTTCCGCTCTGGTTTTGTTACCATATGGGGGCAATCCAATGTAGGAAAATCTACTTTTTTAAATTACGTTTTGGGACGCAAGGTAGCTATTGTTTCTTCCAAGCCTCAAACTACCCGTCAGGTTTTAAAGGGAATTCTCAACCTCCCTGATGCCCAGGTGGTTTTTTTAGATACTCCGGGTTTGCATTCTCCCCGGGATGAATTTGGTAAATGGATGGTTCAGGAGGCTGAAAAAGCTCTGGATGGTGTTGATGTGCTTCTCTACATGATTGCTCCCGATAACAGGGAAGAAGAGGATAGAAAATATCTGAATAGTTTACATTCTTTTACCGGCCCGGTTTTTTTGGTTCTTAACAAAAAAGACCTGGTGCAAGAAGAAGAAGCCCGGAAAATTCTTTCCCGGTTTTCTAATCTTTTCCCCTTCCAAGGGAAAGCGGCAGTTTCTTCTATCACTGGAGAGGGGATTTCTGAGTTGCTTTCTGAGATAGTGGAAGCTCTTCCTCCGGGGCCTCCTTATTATGGAGAGGATGTTATCTCTGATATCTGGGAAAAAGATATAGTGGCAGAAATAATAAGGGAGAAAATCTGGTGGTATACTTATCAGGAAGTCCCTTACGGGGTAGAGGTGAGGGTGGAGGAGTTTAAAGACCGGGGTGATATTCTCTATATCAGAGCTATTATATATGTGGAGAGGGATTCCCATAAAAAAATTGTCATTGGTCAGGAAGGCAAAATGTTAAAAAAAATTGGAGAAGAGGCCAGAAAAGAAATAGAATTTAACTGGGGCAAAAAAGTTTATCTCGATTTGTGGGTTAAAGTGGAGAAGAACTGGAGGAAAAGACCCGAGGTTCTGGGAAGATGGGGATACAGGACTAAGTGAGAGAGAGATTTAATCGTTACTGGAAAGACGAGGGAATAGTGATTCGCTCTACTAACCTTGGAGAGCGAGACCGTCTGGTTACCCTTTTCACTCAGAAGAGGGGAAAAATTAGAGCTTTGGCAAAAGGAGCTCGAAAAGTGGGAAATCGTTTTGGAGCTTCTTTAGATGTTTTTAATTATTCCGAATTTATGTTTTATTCCGGGGCGGGAATGCCCATACTCATGCAGGGTTTGATTAAGTTTTCTTACCGGGATATGACTTCTTCACTGATAAGGTGGTTAGAGGGAAGTTATTTGCTGTATCTTTTAGACCGCTGCTGGCAGTGGGAAAAGCCAGAAGAGGGGCTTTTAGAAAGAGTGCTATATTTCTGGGAGATAATTTTGAAAAAGGGGGAGGACGTTTATTCTTCTTTTCTCCGGTTCAAACTGGATTTGGCTTTTTATTTAGGAATAGCTCCACATCTCGAGAGCTGTGTTCTCTGCAACCGAGATGTGGAAGGAGAAGCTTACTGGAGCAACCAGGAAGGTGGTGTAATCTGTCCTTCCTGTGCTTCAAAAGTGCCAGAAAAAGTGGTTTTCCCTCAGGATTTGAGGGCTATACTCAGATATCTTTCCTCTCCGGGGGGAAATTTATCGTCGCTGAAGCTCAGTTTTTTTCAGTTTGAGGAACTGGATAAAATTCTTTCTGACTATTTGAGCTATGAAGTAGGAGATAAAGTTATGAACTGGCATGATTTTCGATCTCTTTATCAAGGAGCGGTTTTTTCCAGTTGACAGGATTTTCTAAAATTGCTATATTTTAGGCTTGGTGTGTTCGGGGAGGAATAGGATAATTTATACTCATAAAAAAGACATCCAGCTAAATATCAGGCAGTGGCTATGATGAAAGATAAGGCGTTGTTAACTAAAAGTTTAGCAGCAAAAAATCTCGGAATACTGAAAACTCTGTCCTCCCTGCCACCATTGAGCCTCTTTTCAGGAAATAATGAGTAAAAACAAGTACTTTTGAGTTTTGCTCTTTGGGGGGAGAGCGAGGAGGCTGTCTTAAAACCGCGGGCTGAGCGAAGGCAGCTTGAAGAAGGCGGGATAAAAGTATCTCAGCAAACTATGCCGGTTGTGGTATAGTTTAGTTAGCCAGGAAGCCGTGTATTTTCAAGACATCATTCTGACCCTCAGTGATTATTGGAAAAAAAGGGGTTGTGTTATTGTCCAACCTTATGATGTGGAAGTGGGAGCAGGCACCATGAATCCGGCTACTTTCTTGCGAGTTCTAGGACCGGAGCCCTGGAGAGTGGCTTACTGTGAACCTTCTCGCCGTCCTGCCGATGGTCGATACGGAGAAAACCCTAACCGGCTTTATGAACATTATCAATTTCAGGTTATTATTAAACCTTCACCTTCTGATATTCAGGATTTATATTTAGAAAGCCTTTTCCACCTGGGTATTAAGTCAGAAGAACACGATATCCGCTTTGTGGAGGATAACTGGGAATCTCCCACCCTGGGAGCCTGGGGTCTGGGCTGGGAAGTCTGGTTAGACGGGATGGAAGTTACCCAGTTTACCTATTTTCAGCAAGCCGGAGGAATAGACTTAAAGCCCATTGCTGTGGAGATAACTTATGGTTTAGAAAGAATGGCTATGTACCTGCAGGAAAAGGAAAATATATTCGAAGTAGAGTGGAATGAATATCTGACCTATGGAGATATCCGCTGGCAAGAGGAGAGAGAGCACTCTATATCCAGCTTTGATGAAAGCAATCCTCCTGCACTTTTTACCCTCTTCGGGCTTTATGAAGGAGAAGCTAAAAGGTTGCTGGATAAAAGGTTGATTCTCCCAGCTTATGATTACGTTTTGAAATGTTCCCATATTTTTAACCTATTAGATGCTTGTGGAGAAATAAGCGTTATGGAAAGGAACCAGTATATGGGGAAAATAAGGCAATTAGCCAATCGTTGTGCTCAACTGTATCTCGAGGAAAGAAAAGCTCTGGGGTTTCCCTTTTCTTCCAAGATAAAAACTGCTGCATCTTAGTGGCTCTGGACCGGAGAGGTAAGGATAAATGACACAAGAAAAAGACCTTTTGTTAGAGATAGGGATGGAAGAGCTGCCTATCAGTTTAATATCTGACATTTTTCAGGAATGGGAAACTAAATTCACCCGGGGCTTTCGGGAAGCCCGCATAGATTACAAAGACCTGGAAGTGGTGGGAACCCCCCGGCGGATGACCGTTTATCTGCGGGGCGTAGCAGAAAGGCAGAACCCTGTTCTTAAAGAGATAAAAGGTCCGGCTAAAAAAGTAGGTATTTCTGAAACAGGAGAGTTTCTGGAGCCTGCTCATGCCTTTGCTCGCTCTCAGGGTATTGATTTATCCGACCTCGTGGTAAAGGAGACTGAAAGGGGGGTTTATATTTTCGGGGTGAAAAAAGAAGAAGGAAGACTGGTAGAAGAAATTTTACCCCTTCTCCTTCCCCGGATTATTTCCTCTCTGGAATTTCCTCGTTCCATGCTCTGGGGAGAAGGACAATTCCGATTTGTTCGTCCCCTTCGCTGGATTTGTGCTCTGTGGGGGGAGAAAGAGATAGTTTTCGAAATAGCGGGAGTGGTATCTTCCCGTTTTACCCGGGGACATCGCTTTCTTGCGCCACAACCTGTGGAATTAAAAGAACCCTCTCAGTATTTTACTTCGCTGCGGGAAGCTAAAGTTATAGTTTGTCAGGAAGAAAGAAGGAAGAAAATCGAGGAAGCTCTTAGCAGGGAAGAAAAACTCATCGGGGGCCACTGGCTGAAAGATGAGAGCTTGATCCAGGAAGTAAATTTTTTAGTGGAATATCCCGATGCCGTAACCGGTCGGTTTGATTCTCAGTATCTGAAGCTCCCCCATCGAGTGCTTACCACAGTGATGAAGCATCACCAGAAGTATTTTGCCTGTGTAGATGACCGGGGGGAACTGCTGCCCTTTTTCTTTATAGTTTTAAATCGACCCCGGGAAGGGGGAGAAAAAATAGTAAAGGGAAATGAGCGAGTACTTAAGGCCCGGCTGGAAGATGCGCTTTTTTTCTTTGAGGAAGACAGGAAAAAGCCCCTGAGGGATAGAGTAGAGGCTCTCGATGGCATAATCTTTCAAGAGTCTCTCGGGACCATGAAACAAAAAGTAGAGCGATTAGAAAAACTGGCCCGTTACCTGGGAGAGGAGTTGGGCTTTGACTCAGGAAGGATAAAACGGGCCGAGGAAGCTGCTCATCTATCTAAGGCAGATCTCGCCTGTGAGATGGTAAAGGAATTTCCTGAACTACAGGGTTATATGGGTAGAGTCTATGCTCTTTTAGATGGGGAGGAAGAGGAAGTGGCAATAGCTCTGGAAGAGCAATATTATCCACTACCAGGGGAGGAAATCTATCCCAGCACAGTAGCGGGGATGATTCTCTCTTTGGTGGATAAAATGGATAATATTGTTTCCAGTTTTTCCCTGGGAAGAATCCCCAGCGGCTCTCAAGACCCCTGGGGGTTGAGGAGAATGGCTCAAGGTATTGTGAATATAATATTGCACTGCCAGTGGTATCTGTCATTATCTCCCTGGGTAGAGAAAAATCTTCACCTTTTAAAAGAGCAGGGTCTGGGAGGAGAAAATGAGGGGATAAAAGCGGAAGTGGTAGAATTTCTGTTTAATCGCCTTCGTTCTCGTCTTCTGAGCTCCGGCTTTAATTATTCGGTGGTTAATGCAGTTTTGAACACTTCTATTGATGACCTCTATGAGGCTTTTAAAAAAATAGAGGTTCTGGAAAAGCTGAGAAGAGAGAGAAGGTCGTTTTTATCTGAGATAGTCACCGGCTTTACTCGAGCTAACAATATCAGCAAAGAGTTCTCCGGTAATGGAGATTTGCGAGAAGACCTCTTGCAAGAGGAGTTAGAAATAGAATTATATAAAAATCTCCAGAAAGTAGAGCAAGATTTTAATCAGGCGGTGGCGGGGGGAAATTATTTCGCTGCTTTTGAAATATTTTATTCTCTTTTGCCCTTACTTAATCAATTTTTTGACCAGGTTTTAGTGATGTGTGAAGAAAAAGATTTAAGAGAAAATCGCTTAAATTTGATGAAAAAAGTGGTAAACTTGTGGAAGGATGTGGCTGACCTGTCTCAGGTGGTAATAGAGGGAGAATAAAGTTGAAAGAAGTGAATTCGGCTTATAAAGTGAGCGATGATTTCAATATTTTTGTGATTTCTGACGGAACGGGTAAAACTGCGACATCAATGGTACAGGCTGCTCTTTTGCAGTTTGACCTGCCTCGAGTTAACATTGTGCGTTTTGCGCGTATTCGTAGTCGAGAGGAAATATATAACATTCTGGATATGGTGCAACCCAAAAAAGATATCATAGCTTATACGGTGGTAAATGAAGAATTAGCTCAGGCTCTACGAGTGGAATCACTTAATCGAGGGATACTGGCTCTGGATCTTCTGGGTCCGGTGGTAGAAGCGCTGAAAAAAGTCAGTTCTCGCCAGCCCCGGGGAGTGCCTGGTCTCCTCCGTCGTCAGGAAGAAGGGTTATCCCCTAAAATAGAAGCTCTGGAGCATGCCTGGAAAGAAAGTAGCGGTTTCAGTGTTTCTAATCTGGAAGAGGCTGATGTGGTTATTTTAGGAGTGTGGTATCCTCGCAGAGAAGAAGGGATACTGATGCTGGCAGAAAGAGGGATCAGGGCAGCATTTTTGATATTAGACCCGGCTTTACCTCTTTTCCCCAACCTGGAAGAGACAGTGGCTCACTCTGTGGATAAGCCGGTGATTGGTCTCCAGATGGATGTTGATTACCTGACCCGGGTGAGGGAAGAAAGAGTCAGGGCTCTGGGTCTGGATCGCCTCTTGTATAAAGCTGAAAAAGAGGTGGTGAAGGAAGAACTGGATTTTGCTCAGAGAGTTTATGATAAACTGGGTTGCCAGGTGATAGATGTAACTGGTTTGAGCAGTAGAGATCTGGTAAATGCAATCATGAGTCAAATTAAAAAAAAGAGGGAGGAAATGCGATGAAGAAGAAATACGTCTATTTTTTTGGCGAAGGTGACGCCTCAATGAAATTACTTCTGGGTGGTAAAGGAGCAAACCTGGCGGAGATGACCCGTATTGGTTTACCGGTGCCTCCAGGTTTTACCATCACCACGGAAGCCTGCACTCATTACTATAAGAATAACCAGACCTGGCCAGAGGGTCTGGCTGAAGAGGTAGAAAAGAATTTAAAACGCCTGGAGGAGGAAACCGGTAAGAAATTTGGTGATCCCCAGAATCCTCTTTTAGTTTCTGTCCGCTCTGGTGCTCCAGCTTCTATGCCAGGAATGATGGATACCATTCTTAACTTGGGTCTTAATGACCAGGTGGTAGAAGGCCTGGCTCAACTCACCGGTGATCGTCGCTTTGCCTACGACTGTTATCGCCGCTTCATTCAGATGTTCGGTGGTGTGGTAATGGGAATAGGGCACGATGAATTCGAAGCCATTTTGAGTGAGGTCAAAAGAGAAGCAGGAGTCAAATTGGATGCCGATCTGGATGCCAATGCCTTGATAAAAGTGGTTGAAAGATACAAAGAGCTTTATAAAAAAGCAACCGGAGAAGATTTTCCTCAAGACCCCAAAGAGCAATTATATAGAGCTGTTAATGCCGTGTTTGAATCCTGGAATAATAAAAGAGCTATCACTTACCGGAGGCTCCATAACATTCCTGAAGATTGGGGCACAGCAGTAAATATTCAGGTGATGGTTTTCGGTAACATGGGATTTGATTCGGGAACAGGGGTGGGCTTTACTCGTAACCCCTCAACCGGAGAGAAAGAATATTACGGCGAATATCTTTTGAATGCCCAGGGAGAAGACGTGGTGGCCGGTATCCGGACTCCCAAACCCATCATAGAGATGCAAAAAGACCTTCCTGAAGTTTTTGAAGAGCTGAAGAAAATCTATGACATATTAGAAAAGCACTACAGAGATATGCAGGACTTTGAGTTTACCATCGAAAAAGGTAAACTTTACATTTTGCAGACTCGAACGGGGAAGAGAACTGCTCAGGCAGCGATTAAGATTGCCGTGGACATGGTAAAAGAAGGACTGATTGATGAAAAGACAGCGGTACGGAGAGTGGAGCCCGAACAAATCGACCAGCTGCTCCATCCTCGTATTGACCGCAGCCAGCCTTTGAATGTGATAGCTAAAGGTTTACCTGCTTCTCCTGGTGCAGCTTATGGGAAAGTAGTTTTTGATGCTGATGAGGCAGAGCAGTTAGCTAATAATGGTGAGAGAGTTATTCTGGTCAGCCCGGAAACCACCCCTGATGACATTCATGGAATGGCGGCAGCACAGGGAGTTTTGACCAGCAGAGGTGGAATGACCAGTCACGCGGCAGTGGTGGCTCGAGGTATGGGTAAACCCTGTGTGGCGGGTTGTGAGGCGATTAAGATTGATCTGGATAAGCGAATTTTTTCGGTCAATGGAGTGGTGGTAAAAGAAGGCGATTATATCACCATTGATGGGAGCACCGGAGAAGTGATTTTAGGGCAGGTGGAAACCATTCCTCCTCAATTGTCTCCTGATTTTCAGACTCTCCTTTCCTGGGCGGATAAATTCCGTCGTTTAGGAGTGCGAGCCAATGCTGATACCCCGACAGATGCTCGAAAAGCTCTGGAATTTGGAGCGGAGGGAATCGGTCTTTGCCGAACCGAGCACATGTTTATGGCTCAAGATCGCTTGCCCTGGGTACAAAAGATGATCATGGCTCAGAGTCCCGAGGAAAGAAAAGAACCCTTATCCAAGATTGGTCCGATGCAGAAAGGGGACTTCAAGGAAATATTCCGGGTTATGGAAGGCAAACCGGTTACCATTCGTTTGATTGACCCTCCTTTGCATGAGTTTTTACCCAGCTTAGAAGAGCTCTTAGTAGAGGTGACTACTTTACGGGTTAAGGGAGTAACCGGTCCAGAACTGGAAGAAAAAGAGAAATTGCTAAAAGTAGTTCAGGGAATGCACGAGAATAACCCCATGCTGGGTTTGCGGGGTTGCCGGGTGGGTATTCTCTATCCTGACATCGTGGAGATGCAGGTGAGGGCTATTATAGAGGCAGCTTGCGAGCTATCTCAGGAAGGAGTTAAGGTTATTCCCGAGATCATGATTCCTCTGGTTGGCCATCGCAATGAGATTATGATTTTAAAAGAAAAGCTGGATGAGGTGGCACGGGAGGTTATCGATAATTATAAAGCAGATGTTAATTACAGCTTTGGTACTATGATTGAGGTTCCCCGAGCAGCACTGGTGGCGGACCAGATTGCTGAATATGCCGAGTTTTTCTCCTTTGGAACCAATGACCTTACTCAGATGACTTTTGGTTATAGCCGGGATGATGCGGAAGGTAAGTTTTTGTTCTTCTATGAGGAGAACGGTATACTGGAGGAAAACCCCTTCCAGGTTATAGACCAGGAAGGAGTGGGGCAACTGATGCGGATGGGAGTAGAAAAAGGTCGTAGCAGTCGTCCGGATCTAAAATGTGGAATCTGTGGAGAACACGGAGGAGAGCCAGAATCGGTGAAGTTCTGCCACGAAATTGGTCTGGATTATGTCAGCTGTTCTCCTTTCCGTGTACCTATTGCTCGCCTGGCTGCTGCTCATGCTGCTTTAGGGAGTGAAGAAGGAAAGAAATTCAACGTTTGAGTTTTCTCCCCTGCCCCCTCGGGGCAGGGGAGAGCTGTATTGGAACTCCCGGGAGGAGGTATCTTCCCGGGTAGGCATTATACAAGTGAGAAGACAGCAGGCCTTTAGAGGGTAAATACAGGAGTGGGTGAGGCGATGGCTAGGGAAATCGCAGACATTAAGAAATTCTGGGAAACAAAAGAAAGAGAAATATTATCGCCATTTGCTACTTTAAGCACCAGTAGTCGGGGAAGAGAAAAGGAAGAGCCAGAATGTGAGCTACGGAATTGTTTTCAGAGAGATCGAGATCGCATCATTCACTCCAAATCTTTCCGGCGCCTGAAACACAAAAGTCAGGTTTTTTTAAGCCCGGAAGGCGATCACTATCGTACTCGTCTGACTCATACTCTGGAAGTAGCACAAATTGCCCGCACTGTGGCTCGGGCTTTATGTCTGCAGGAAGATTTAGTGGAAGCAATCAGCTTAGGTCACGACCTGGGGCATACCCCTTTTGGTCATGCTGGAGAAGAAGTGCTTAACGAAGTTCTTCAACCTCAAGGTTTCAGGCATAATGAGCAGAGTTTAAGGGTGGTGGATTTTCTGGAAAAGGACGGAGAGGGACTCAATCTCACCTGGGAAGTAAGAGATGGAATTGCTAAACACTCTAAAACTCTGGCTGAAGACCTGGTTTTTAGTGTAGAGGAACTTCCCTCTACTTTAGAGGGTCAAGTAGTGCGCTGGGCTGATGTGGTGGCTTACGTTAACCATGATATCGATGATGCCCTGCGAGGTAAAGTTATAACCGAAGATGAACTTCCTGCTTGCGCCTTGCAAGTTTTAGGCAATACCCATCGAGAGCGGATAGACCGAATGGTTAAAGATTTGATTTTAAGTAGCTTTGACCAGCCAGTGGTGAAAATGAGCGATGAAGTACGAGAAGCCACCGAGATTTTGCGCCGATTCCTTTTTAATAGAGTGTATTTGAGTGAGGAACAAAAGGTAGAAAGAGATAAGGCTAAAAGGCTGGTTAAAGAGTTATATTTCTTTTTTCTGCAGAATCCAGATATCCTGGGAAAGGAGTATAAACTTTACCAGAAGGGAGCATCTGATTTAGAGCAATCGGTTTGTGATTTTATTTCAGGAATGACGGATAGATATGCTCTATACATTTATCAAAAATACTTCATTCCCTCTTCCTGGCCGGGAGAGGGAAGAAGGAATACTACTTGAATAAATAGAAGGAGGTGTATTATGGGAGTCGCAATTTTTACTCTGATTGCTGGTTTAATCGCTGTAATTTATGCTGTTTTTCTCGTTCGCCGGATCTATTCTTTTGACCCGGGAAATGAGAAAATGCAGAGTTTGTCCAGTGCAATTCAGGAAGGAGCGATGGCATTCTTGAAGAGAGAATATTCCTTCCTGGCTATCTTTATTATTGGTATGTTTATACTTCTTACTCTAACTCTGGGGGTGACGGTAGCTATCTGTTATGTGTGTGGTGCTATCTGTTCTGTGGGCGCCGGCTTTGTAGGTATGAGAGTGGCCACTCGCAGTAACTGTCGCACTACTCAGGCAGCTACAAAAAGCATAAGCGATGCTCTGACAGTTGCTTTTTCCTCAGGAGCAGTTATGGGGATGTGTGTGGTGGGATTTGGTCTTGTGGGACTGAGCCTCCTTTACCTTTTTGTGGGAGACCCTGATATTATCAACGGTTTTGCTTTAGGAGCCAGCTCTGTTGCTCTCTTTGCCCGGGTAGGAGGGGGTATTTACACCAAAGCTGCTGATGTGGGAGCAGATCTGGTGGGCAAAGTGGAAGCGGGTATTCCCGAGGATGACCCTCGCAACCCGGCAGTTATTGCCGACAACGTAGGTGACAATGTAGGGGACGTAGCTGGAATGGGAGCTGACCTTTTTGAATCTTATGTGGGCTCTATTATAGCTGCTATGGTGCTGGGAGCAGCACCGGGGGCCATATATGGAGGAACAAGCGGGATAGTATTTCCTCTTCTTCTTGCTGGTCTGGGAGTGGTGGCTTCTATTATCGGAACTTTATTTGTTCGAGCAAAAGACGAAAAAGATTTAGCACCTGCTCTCAACCGGGGAACCTACATCAGTGCTGTTTTAACTGCTATTTTTGTCCTGATTTCTGCCCTTCTTGTTTTTCGAGACCTGGGAACAGCAAAAGCCATTGGTCCATTTGTGGCCAGCGTATCGGGTCTGATAGCCGGCATTATTATTGGTCTTCTCTGTCAATACTATACCTCCAGTGATTATAAACCGGTGCAGCAACTGGCAGAGACGGCTAAAACTGGTCCGGCTACGGTGATAATTAATGGTTTGGCTCTGGGTATGGAAAGCACTGTTTTTCCCCTTATTTTAATTTGCGCTGCTATTCTTCTGGCTAACTGGGCAGCAGGAATTTACGGTATTGCCATAGCGGGTTTGGGCATGCTCTCTATTGTAGGCATGACGGTGGCAGTAGATGCCTATGGTCCGGTGGCTGACAACGCCGGAGGTATTGCCGAAATGGCTGATTTAGATCCTCATGTGCGTGAAAGAACCGATTCCCTGGATGCTCTGGGAAATACCACAGCAGCTATCGGTAAAGGTTTTGCCATTGCCTCTGCAGCTCTCACCGCTCTTGCCCTGTTTGTGGCTTATTCGCAAACTGTGGGTTTGAGGATTATTGACCTCTTGCATCCCTACACAGTGGTGGGGCTTTTCATTGGAGGAATGATGCCCTTCCTCTTTTCCTCCATTGCTATGAAAGCAGTGGGAACTGCTGCTTTTAAAATGGTGGAAGAAGTGCGGCGTCAATTCCGGGAAATAAAAGGATTGATGGAAGGGAAAGCTCAACCTGATTATGCTCGTTGTGTAGATATCAGCACTCGAGGGGCCATTGCCCAGATGATCTTTCCCGGTCTTTTAGCGGTGATAGTGCCTATTGTGGTGGGTCTGGTTTTAGGTAAAGAGGCATTAGGGGGATTACTGGCCGGAGCAATTGTTACCGGGCTTCTTATGGCCATTATGATGGCCAATGCTGGAGGAGCCTGGGATAATGCCAAAAAATACATAGAAGCGGGGAACTTGGGAGGAAAAGGAACTCCTGTCCATGCTGCAGCAGTAGTGGGAGACACAGTGGGTGATCCTTTTAAAGATACCGCCGGTCCTTCTCTTAACATACTGATTAAGCTTATGTCTATCGTAGCTTTAGTTTTTGCTCCTCTTTTCATGCGCTAAATATTCTTTCTCCTCCGGGAATATTCCCGGAGGAGAAAGAATTTAATTAAAGGTCACATAGTTTTTCCTTGAAGAGAAAGAAGGTACATTCCGGTAAGAATGCATTTTTCCTCAGGAGGGGTCTGGTAAAGAAATACTTGATTCCGGGTGTTCTGTCAGGGGTGTTTTTCGAATTAGAAGTACATAGATAATCGGGAATATTGCCCTGAATGGGCAACATTCTATCGCTAACATTATTATTGTTCTTCCCGGATGAGGAGGAATAGGTGATTTAATTGCTGTTTGATGATCAGTATCTGGAAGAAATTAAAAGTCGTATAGACATAGTGGAGCTCGTTTCCCGGTATGTCAGTCTCCAGCCAGCAGGTCGTAACTATCGTGCTCTTTGTCCCTTTCATGAAGAAAAGACTCCTTCCTTTCTGGTTTCTCCGGAAAAGGGCATTTTCCACTGCTTTGGATGCGGGGTGGGTGGTAATATTTTTACCTTTGTAATGAAAATGGAAAGCCTCACCTTTCCTGAAGCGGTGGCTTTTTTAGCTGAAAAGTGTGGCATGGAGCTACCAACTCTCGGTAAAAGTATCACCCGACAAACTAAAGAGAGAGACAAACTTTTCCTCTTGAATGAAACTTTAAGTCGTTATTATTATCAATGTTTGTTGAACCCCGGGGACGAACTTGCTCACGCTGCTCGCTCTTATATTTATGAACGCAGGGGGCTAAAGCCAGAAATAATAGAGCAGTTTGGCATTGGTTTTTCTCCAGCTTCAGGTAAGGAATCCATTGCTTTTTTGATGGAGGCAGGGTTTTCGGGACAGGACGTAATTAAAGCTGGAGTGGGAGTGGTAACAAAAAGCGGGGAACTTTTAGACCGTTTTCGAGGTAGAATTACTTTTGCCTTACATGATGTTCAAGGGAGAGTAATCGGTTTTGGAGGAAGAATTTTAGGGGATGGGGAGCCTAAGTATGTCAATGTTTCTGATACCCCGGTTTTTTCTAAAGGACGCAACCTCTACGGTCTTTTCGCCTCGCGGAATTTTATTCAGCGCTCTCATCAGGCGATTTTAGTAGAGGGATATATGGATTTTCTTACTCTTTTTCAAGAGGGAATTAATAATTGCGTGGCTTCTATGGGTACTTCTCTTACTAAAGATCAGGCCATGCTCTTGCGTCGCTATGCTGAAGAGGTAATTATTTGTTACGATTCAGATGCGGCAGGACAGGCGGCTACTGTGAGAGGCATGAATATCCTTCAGGAACAGGGAATAACAGTGCGAATACTGCCTATTCCTGCCCCTTATGACCCTGATTCTTTCCTGCGTCAGAAAGGGAGAGAAAAATTCTTAGAAATTATGGAAGAAGCTCCCTCTCTTTTTGATTTCCAACTGGAATTATTTGTTAAGGATTATGGTTTAAGTTCTTTGGAATCAAAAGCGAAGATTATTCGAGGCATGGTTCCTTTTCTCCAATCAATTCGAGATCCAGTAGAGAGGTCTTTAAAGGTTAGCTATTTAGCAGAGAGGTTAAAAGTGGGAGAATCAGTGATTTATAGTGCTTTGAGACGGGAAAAAGCTCCTGAGGCAGTTTTAAGTTCTTTTGTGAGCAGAGAATCGGGTAAGGTAAAAGCAGAGAAAATGCTCCTGCGAGCTATGATGGAAAGTCAGTTCTGGCGGGAGACAGTTGTCAAAGAACTGGAAGTTCAAAATTTTTCTCGACCTGAGCATCGTCGCATTTTTCGTGTTTTTGCTGATTCTGAAGAGGAGGGTAACCTTTCTCCTTCTGATTTGATAGACATTTTTTCCGGCGATGAAGAAATATCTTGCTGTATAACAGAGATAATGACCCGGGAGGATTTGCAAGGAGGATTGAATCAAGAAGTGGTTGAGGATTTAATACGCCGGTTGAAGCTGGCTTCAGTAGAAGAGGAAATGCAACGGATACAGGAAGAGCTTTCTCGAGAAGATAACGAAGAGAGGCTACAGTATTATCATTTTCTCTCGCAAGAGAGGGAAAAATTGAAAAGGTTAGATTGAAGAGAGGAGAGATGTGGTTGAGCGGCGATAACAAAAATAAGTCTTCCCCCGAAGTTTCTTCTTTAATGGAGAGAGGAAAGCAGAAAGGGTATATTACTTTTAAAGAGTTAAATGATGCCCTGGGTAGTGAAGCCATAAACGTAGATAAGCTGGATGATGTTTATAATACCCTTTTGGGTCTGGGTATTGAGGTTTCAGATGAGGAAGGCTTTCAGGAAGATCAACCTACCATGGAAGCGGAAGATTTTCACTTTGAGGATATAAAAGGCATAGGAGCAGATGACCCGGTAAAAATGTATCTGAAAGAAATCGGACAGGTTCCTCTCCTCACCAAAGAAGAAGAAGTAGAGTTAGCGAAAAGAGTGGAGCAAGGAGACCCGGAAGCCAAAAGGAAGCTCATCGAAGCCAATCTGCGGCTGGTAGTGAGTATTGCTAAAAAATACGTGGGCAGAGGTATGCTCTTTCTTGACCTCATTCAGGAGGGTAATCTGGGCTTAATTCGGGCAGTAGAAAAATTTGATTATCGGAAGGGTTATAAATTCAGTACTTACGCTACCTGGTGGATTCGCCAGGCTATTACCCGGGCTATTGCTGATCAAGCGCGAACTATTCGTATCCCTGTCCATATGGTAGAAACCATTAATAAACTCAATCGAACTTCTCGACAACTCGTTCAAGAGCTGGGAAGAGACCCCACACCTGAAGAGATAGCAGAGAAGATGGGTATTACTCCGGAGAAAGTCAGAGAAATAATGAAGACAGCCCAGGAGCCTTTGTCTCTGGAGACCCCTATTGGAGAGGAAGAAGACAGTCACCTGGGTGATTTTATTGAAGATACTGGAGCTCTCGCGCCTCCTCAGGCTGCTTCTTATTCTCTTTTGAAAGAGCAGTTAGATAATGTTTTAAATACTCTTACAGACCGGGAGAGGAGAGTTTTGAAGCTCCGTTTTGGCCTCGAGGATGGAAGACCCCATACTCTGGAAGAGGTAGGACAGATTTTCGGGGTAACTCGAGAAAGAATTCGTCAGATTGAAGCCAAGGCTTTGAGAAAACTCCGCCATCCCAGCAGGAGCAAAAAATTGCGTGACTATCTTGACGAAACAGAATAAGTTTCCTATAATTCTCTGTGAAGCCGCTCCTCGGTAGCTCAATGGTGGAGCATCCGGCTGTTAACCGGAGGGTTGCAGGTTCGAATCCTGCCCGGGGAGCCAGATTAACAATTGATTGGTGGTTGTTTAAAGCTTTTCTGAAGCATTACCTCATCTTTCCCGCACAATGCCCGAAAAAAATAAGGAAAACTGAGAATCTTTTTTCTCCTGTCTATCCCTGAATGGCCAGTTACCAGTTATTTTTAACTGAAGACTTTCCTGTGGTTCTTCTATTCAGATATGATAGTATTTCTGTCTGGGGGAAGAGAAATAGAGTAAAAAATAAAAATACCCTACATCAGGACACTATCTTTAACTTTTAAGGGGTTGCAAGAGGAAAGCAAATATTCTAAAATAGAGTAAGCATTTCTTTATTACTTAAATTTAAGTGAATGAAGAGGAGGAAAATAAATGGCTAATGTTTCTTTAAAGAGTGTGGTTAAACGTTTTGGGGAAGTAGTAGCAGTGAACAAGGTGGACCTTGATATTGCAGATGAAGAATTTCTGGTATTAGTAGGTCCTTCTGGTTGTGGTAAAACTACTACCTTGCGCATGATTGCCGGGTTGGAAGAAGTGGATGAAGGGGAGATTTATATTGATGATATCCTGGTAAACGATGTTCCCCCTAAAGATCGGGATATTGCCATGGTTTTCCAGAACTATGCTCTTTACCCCCATATGGATGTGTACAACAATATGGCTTTTGGGTTGAAGCTCCGTAAATTTCCCAAAGATGAAATTGATAGACGGGTAAAAGAAGCAGCAGATATTCTGGGAATTCACGAGTTGCTTAAGCGTAAACCTAAACAACTCTCTGGAGGTCAGAGGCAGAGAGTAGCTGTGGGAAGAGCCATTGTTCGCCACCCCAAAGTCTTCCTGTTTGACGAGCCCCTTTCTAACCTGGATGCTAAATTGAGAGTGCAGATGAGAGCGGAGTTGTCTAAACTTCACGACCGTCTGAAGGCCACCATGATTTATGTTACTCACGACCAGATAGAAGCTATGACTATGGGAGATAGAATTGTAGTTATGAAGGACGGTATAGTACAACAAGTGGGTACTCCTCTTGATCTCTACAATAAGCCCCAGAATAAATTTGTGGCTGGTTTTATTGGTACTCCCTCCATGAATTTCCTGGACGTGGTGATAAAGAAAGAGGGAGATGCACTTTATTTAGATGGAGAATCCTTCAAAATCAAAATTCCGGCTGAAATTCAATCTGCTCTCTTGCCCTACGTAAATAAGGAAGTCACTTTGGGCATTCGTCCCCAGGATATTTATGATTGTAACTTCTCCCAGGAGATGGCAGAAGTTGATGGAAACGTGATCGAGACGACAGTAGATATAGTGGAGCCTCTGGGTTCAGAGCAAACAGTGTATCTGGTTACCGGGCCTCACGTTCTTGTTGCGCAATTAGATATGCGTACTCATACCAGTGTGGGGGATGCTTTGAAAATACTGGTGGACACCTCTAAAATTCATCTATTTGATGTAGAGACGGAGCAAGCTATAGTTTAAGTTGCCGTCTGTCAAAGCAAGAGTGAGTGAGAGTTGCATTGTGGCTCCTCCACTCTTATAATAAGGGGCTGGAGGGTAAAAGAGTGCGGGTTATACCCCGGAAAGGAAATTGCCTTTTTGAAGAAGGCTTATCGGGATGATGAGAAAATGCAGGATAGAGGATGTCTTACCTCTATCGCTGGAAGCAGTGAAATTATAATCTGTAGATATACTGAAACGTGAGAAAGAAATAATTGTTTTAGATACCCCCGTCCGCGAGACGGGGGTATCTACTGAAAAGAATGCTTGAGCATTCTTTCTCTACACTGAATAAATAGTATTCCTAAGAAAGGAGCAGCGATTATGAAAGTTGGAATCAATGGGTTTGGTAGAATTGGACGTTTAGTTTTTAGAAGGATCTTAGAAGAGGGAGACTTAGACGTAGTAGCAGTTAATGATTTGACCAGCGCTAAAACTTTAGCTCACTTGTTAAAATATGATTCGGTGCATGGAACTATATGTAACCAGGTGGAAGCTAAAGATGATGCTTTAGTAGTAGATGGTAAGGAAATCAAAGTTCTGGCTCAAAAAGACCCTGCTCAATTGCCCTGGCGGGACTTGGGGGTAGATCTGGTAGTTGAGTCTACTGGTAAATTTACCGCCAGAGACGGAGCCTCTTTGCATTTACAAGCTGGTGCTCAGAAAGTAATAATCACTGCTCCAGCTAAAGGACCAGATATCACCGTAGTAATGGGAGTTAACCATAAAGCTTACAACAAAGATGCCCATCATATTATTTCTAACGCTTCTTGCACCACCAACTGTCTGGCTCCGGTGGTTAAGGTTTTGAATGATAGCTTTACCATTCAGAAAGGTTTTATGACCACTATTCACGCTTATACCAATGATCAGGTTATTTTGGACTTTCCTCATAAAGACTTAAGAAGGGCGCGGGCAGCAGCTCTATCTATGATTCCTACCACTACTGGAGCAGCTTCGGCTATCGGAGAGGTTATACCTGAGCTTAAGGGCAAATTGGACGGAATGGCCATTCGAGTTCCCACTCCTGATGTCTCCATAGTGGACTTTGTAGCGGTAGTGGAAAAGGAAACCTCTATCGAGGAGGTAAATTCCGTTCTCAAACAAGCTGCTGAAGGTGAATTGAAAGGGATTCTGGCTTACTGTGATGAGCCTTTAGTATCGGTGGACTTTCTCCATGATACTCATTCTTCCATCGTGGATGCTCTGTCTACCAAAGTTCATGGGAACCTGGTTAAGGTTTTAGCCTGGTATGACAATGAGTGGGGTTATTCCTGTCGGGTAGTAGATTTAGTTAAATACGTGATGAAGTAGGAGTTATAGAAATGCCTCGTATTCCTATCGCTGCAGGAAATTGGAAAATGAATAAAACTTCTCAGGAAGCTTCAGCGTATGCTGAAGC
The DNA here is from genome assembly GCF_012728195.1 of Candidatus Sordicultor fermentans. Taxonomy (NCBI): domain Bacteria; kingdom Pseudomonadati; phylum Atribacterota; class Atribacteria; order Atribacterales; family Candidatus Caldatribacteriaceae; genus Candidatus Sordicultor; species Candidatus Sordicultor fermentans. Next base: position 5,380 of record NZ_JAAYFP010000116.1, on the reverse strand, counting down.
TTTCCTCCCCCAGATAAAAGACTTCAAAAAGGAAGTAGAAATAATCATTTGTCCTCCTTTTACTGCTCTTTCAGCTCTGGCTTCTTATTTTCGGAATTCTCCGGTGAAATTAGGAGCACAAAATATGCACTGGGAGGAGAAAGGTGCTTTTACTGGTGAAGTGAGTGCTCCTATGATTAAAGAATGGGGTTGTCAGTATGTCATTCTGGGGCATTCAGAGCGGAGGCATATTTTTCGGGAAACCTCTGAAGAAGTGGGTAAAAAAGTCAAAAAAGCATTAGAATGGGGTATTAACCCTATTCTTTGTGTGGGGGAAACTGTTGAAGAGAGAGAAAAGGGAGAAACTGAGAAAATAGTAGAAGAGCAACTACTTCTGGGGATAGCAGACATTCCCGATACCAAAGCATCCTCTATTGTGATAGCCTATGAACCGGTCTGGGCTATTGGTACGGGAAAAGCGGCTACTCCCGAAGATGCTCGGGAGGTTATCTCTTTTATTCGAGAAAAGCTTTTATCTCGTTTTAGCTCTGAGATTTCAGATAATATTCGCATTCTCTATGGAGGCAGTGTAAGTCCAGAAAATGTATTCAATTTTCTTCGAGAGGAAGAAATTGATGGAACCCTGGTAGGAGGAGCCAGCTTAGACCCGCTTAAAATGATTAAAATAGTAGAAGAAACTCTGCGAGCCTATTAGAGAGAAAGAGGTCGGAATATGGAATGGTGGATGATTGTTCAAATTATAATCTGTGTGGCTCTGATTTTAGTAGTTATGTTTCAACCCCGCAAAGCAGGTATGGGGGGTGGAATGTTTGGCGGTATGACGAGAGCAGACCGAAGCAGTAAGTTTCGGAGTTTACCTGTTTTGAGCAAATTGACTGTAATTCTGGCAGCGGCGTTTCTGATTTTTTCTTTTTTGTTTTCCTTTCTGTTAACTTAATAAAGGACCAAGATGATAGAGAATAATGGAATATTAACTCTGAAAGAAGTAGAGAATATCAAAATAGACCCGGAGAGGGATTTTTACTCTGCTACTCCGGAGGAAATAAAAAAGGGCTATACTACTGATATATATTTTGTCAGTGCTCAGGAGATTTTACATCACCTGGATTTGAAAGATACCATAGTAACTGCAGAAATTTTTCCTCGAGGGTCAGGAGTAATGTGTGGAGTGCCGGAAGTCCTTAATCTCCTCTCTTCTTCCTCGGTAGAGATCTGGAGTCTGAGTGAAGGGGAGGAATTCAGTCCTAAAGAGGTGATAATGAGGATCAGGGGACCTTACTCGGCTTTCGGGATGTTTGAAACCCCTCTTCTGGGAATTTTGGCTCACAGTTCTGGCTGGGCTACTGCTGCTCGGGAGTGTAAAGTGGCAGCAGGAGAAAAGATAGTTCTTTCCTTTGGTGCCCGGCATGTCCACCCGGCTGTGGCTCCAGTTATGGAACGCTCTGCTATTGTAGGAGGAGCAGATGGAGCAGCGTGTATATTAGGAGCAAAGCTCGCGGGAAAAGAACCGGGAGGTACTATTCCTCATGCCGCAATTATCATTATAGGGGATACAGTGGTAGCGGCGCAGGCTTTTCAAGAGATTATTCCCCCTCATTATTCCCGGGTAATTCTGGTTGATACCTTTAAAGATGAAGCTGAAGAATCTTTGCGGGTGGCTCGAGCTTTAGGAGAAAATTTAGAGGGAGTGCGACTGGATACTCCTGAGGAGCGGGGAGGAGTAACTCCGGGTCTTGTAGAAGAAGTGAGAGTGCGCTTAGATCAGGCTGGTTTTTCTCAGGTGAAAATTGTAGTCTCCGGGGGTTTGAACCCTGCGAGAATCCAGGCATTGAAAGAAAAGGTAGATATTTTTGGAGTGGGAAGTTATATCAGCGGTCATTCTCCTGTGGATATGACTATGGATTTAAAAGAGATAGGAGGAGAAAAAATAGCCAAACGCGGGAGGTTGCCGGGGATTATTCCTAATCCTCGGTTAAAGCAAATAAAATAAAAAGGAGGCGTTAGCTTTGAAAAAGTACGGTGTTCTTCTTCTGGCGGTTTTAGTTTTAATAGGAGGAGTGAGTTTTGCCGAAGTTAAAAATCCCGATACTTATATTCACCTGGGTATCGGGGAACCAGAAACATTAGATCCTCACTATGCCTACGATACGGCAAGTGGCGAGGCATTGGGAATGGTTTATGATAACCTGATTGCTTATAAGGGAGAAAGCGTAACTGAGTTTATTCCCAGATTGTCTCTCGAGGTTCCCTCGGTGGAGAATGGGTTAATCAAAGATGATGGTAAAACTTATGTCTTTCCCATTCGAGAAGGGGCAAAATTTCACAATGGTAACGACCTTACCCCGGAAGATGTGGAATATACCTTTGAGCGAGGAATTCTCACTGACCCTTATGCCGGACCCATGTGGATGATAATCGAGGCTCTGTTTGATTATCAAACTATAGAAGACATGGTAGAGGATAAGCTGCAAATAGCCTGGAGCGATATGGTGGACGAAGATGGTAACTTAAAGAGCGAAGAATACGCTTCTCAACTCGTTGATTTTTACGAGCAGTATATCGACCCGGCTATCGAAGTGGAAGGACAGAACGTGGTGTTTCATCTGGTGCGACCTTTTGCTCCTTTCTTGAGTATCCTGGCTCAAAACGCAAGCTGGAGTGCCATTATGGATAAAGAGACCTGTGTTTCTCTGGGTCTCTGGAATGGAGAGCCCGATGGCTGGTGGAAATACCATGCTCTGAAAAAAGAAGAAAGTCCTCTTTATGAGCAAGCTATAGGGACAGGACCTTTTGTGCTGGTGGAATGGGATAGGGCGCAACAGAAATTGACTTTTAATAGAAATGATGATTACTGGGGAGAAAAACCTAAAATCGCTAAAGCTATAATCTGGGGAATTGATGAGTGGAGCACTCGCCGGGCGATGTTAGAAGCAGGAGATGCCGACCAGATATATACCCCCCTTCAGTATTTGGAGCAGGTAATAGACATGCCGGGGGTGAAAATTGAAGAAGGAGCACGGATTACAATTACTGCTTTACACTTTAACTGGACGGTAGAAAAAGGAAGTCAGTACTTAGGAAGCGGTCAGTTAGATGGAGAGGGAATTCCTCCTGATTTCTTTAGCGATGTCCATATCCGTCGTGCTTTCTCTTATGCTTTTGATTATGATACTTTTATAGAGCAGGTTCTTCAGGGTTATGGATTCCGGGTTTCTTCGGTAATTCCTAAGGGGCTTTTGGGATTTAATGAAAATCTTCCTATGTATGATTTTGATTTAGAAAAGGCAAAGGAAGAATTTCAGCAGGCCTGGGATGGAGAGGTATGGGAAAAAGGGTTCAAACTCACTCTCCTCTATAATACGGGAAATGAAGAGCGACAGACTGCCTGTGAAATGTTGAAGGAAAATATTGAGTCTCTCAATCCTAAGTTTAAAATCGAAGTGCAGGGAGTTCAGTGGCCCACTTATCTCGATGCTTACCGGAGCGGCCAGCTTCCAGCCTTTATCATTGGTTGGTTAGCCGATTATCCCGACCCTCACAACTTTATATTCACCTATTTCCACAGCAATGGAGTTTATGGCACCACTCAAGGACAAGCCTTCATAGACTTTGCTCGAGAAAATCTGGATTCATTAGTAGAAAAAGCCATAGCTGAGACAGATGAAGCAGAGCGACAAAAACTCTATGAGGAGATTCAGACCATTGCTTATGAAGATGCTCTGGGCATAACCCTCTATCAACCTTTGGAAATTTACCCCATGAGAGATTGGGTAAAAGGCTGGGAATTTAACCCCATGAGGTCAGGAGAAGTTAACTGGGAAGGAGTGTATAAAGAAGAGTAATAGAAATAGAAGAAGGGGGGAGAAATCTCCCCTTCTTCTCGTAAAGCGAGGTAAGATGAAAAGAAGATGACATTTTATATAATTCGCCGACTTTTGTTTCTTCCTTTAACTTTACTGGGGATTTCTCTTTTAGTCTTTTCCATGATTGGATTATTGAGTCCTTATCAGAGATTGGCTACTTTTATTAATAGCCCGGAAAGGTTAAAGGGAGCAGACATCGATAAATTAGTGGAGCTCTATGGTCTGAATGACCCTCTCCCTATCCAATACGGAAGGTGGTTGAAAAACCTTTTTCAAGGTAATCTGGGCTGGTCTTACGTAGGAAAAGAACCGGTTTACGATGCACTTGTGCGACGATTTCCCTATACTCTGGAGCTGGCTTTATTTTCTATCTTTCCTATCATTTTTCTGGGAATAAACTTAGGAGTGATATCTGCGGTAAACCACAATCGTCCCTTAGACCATGGTTTGCGCATATTTGCAGTGGTGGGATGGTCTTTTCCTGATTTTGTTTTTGGATTGTTTATCCTGATGATTTTCTATAGTGTATTGGGCTGGTTTCCTCCCGGGAATTTGAGCCTGTGGGCAGAAGAAGTGGTCAAGTCTTCTGTTTTCCATAATTTTACCGGTATGACCACTATAGATGCTCTTCTCAATGGAAGACTGGATATTTTCTGGGACGCCTTTCTTCACCTTTTAGGCCCGGTTTTAACTTTGACTTATGTACAATTTGCTTTTATTTTGCGTATTACTCGCTCTTCTATGTTAGAGGTGTTGCAGAAAGATTATGTTCGCACTGCCCGGGCTAAAGGACTGGATGAGCGGGTAGTTATTAATAAACATGCTCGTAAAAATGCTCTCATCCCTGTGGCTACAGTAAGTGGTCAGACTATTATCGGACTTTTAGCCGGAGCAGTGATTGTAGAGACCATTTTTAATCGTACCGGTATCGGGAGTTTTATGTCTTTGGCAGCTCAACAGCTGGATTATGCCTCCATTATGGGAGGGACTCTATTCTTCGGGTTTATACTGGTTTTAGGAAACCTGATAGTGGATATTTCCTATGCCTTTATTGACCCCCGGGTGAGGTTGGAGTAGTTGATGAATAGAGAAACTCGACGCATATTCAGGAGACTATCGTCCGATACTTCTGCTATTTTAGGTTTTGCTCTGCTTATTTTCTTTGTAATAGTGGCCATCCTCGCTCCCTTTATTGCTTCACCTCCTCCAGGTAGAGACCCCTACATTATGCCTATCGTTACCTGGAGCTCTAATCCTCTTCCTCCTTCTCCTGAGCATCCTTTTGGGGTAGCAGGAAAAAGAGACATATTTTATGGAGTGGTATGGGGAACTCGCACAGCTTTCCGGGTGGGAATAATAGTAACTTTAATTTCTACCGCTTTAGGGCTTCTAATAGGGTCGGTGGCTGGGTATTTTGGGAAACTGTGGTATGAAATTTTGATGAGAATCACCGATATATTTATGGCTATTCCTTTTTTGGTGGCGGCTATGGTTTTGACTACCATTCTGGGGACAGG
>NZ_JAAYFP010000115.1:0-2034 GCF_012728195.1 Candidatus Sordicultor fermentans | reverse complement strand
GTTATCAAGAGATCTGTATTTTTTTTTAAGCCATTTTCTGAATTTAGAAGCACAAACATCACAATAGCAAAGACCTTCGCTAGAATCGCCACCAAATTCATTATCAATTTGCCATCCAATAACATTTTTATTGTTTTTAAAATGTTCAACCATTTCTTGAACAATTTTTTTAGAGAATTGATGGTAGATGTCATTGTTGGGACAATATGCTCTTCGCCCACCAAAACTTGAGCGAATACCATTTTCATCTACCCGGAGTACTTCCAGGTGTTTTTTAACCAACCAGGCAGGGGGTGTAGCAGTGGGTGTCCCGAGAACCGTTTTAATCTCATGCCGACCAAGTATTTCAATTGCTTCATCCAGCCAGTTAAAAGAAAAAGATCCTTCTTCAGGCTCCATTTTCACCCAGGCAAATTCTCCTAACCTCACCACGTTAAACCTGGCTTCTTTCATTAAACGAGCATCCTCTTCCCATCTTTCTTTTGGCCAATGCTCTGGATAATAGTCGCATCCAAAATACATAGCTCTTCCTCCTTTCAAAAAAATTAATTAGCTTTTGATCAAAAGTTAAGAAAGACCATATCCACCGGTCAATCCTTCAATAAAATATCTTCTCAAAAACAGGAACACCAGAACGGTGGGAATAATTGCAATTAAAGCTCCGGCATTTTCCATCCCCCAAGACTGGATATAAGCGGCTTGCAAGTTTTGAATACCCACTGTGACTGGTTTTATTGCATCTCTTTGTATAAGAACCATTCCCCAAATGAAATCGTTCCATATCCAAGTAAATTCAAGTATTCCTAAAGCAGCCATAGCTGTAATACTAAGAGGAAGGGCTATTTTCCAATATAATCTAAACTCAGTACACCCTTCAATTCTAGCAGCGTCAAAAATATCAGTAGGAATAGTCTTCATAAAATTCCGTAAAAAAAAGGTACAAAACCCTGTTTGAAAAGAGACGTGATAAAGAATTACTGCCCAATAGGTATCATATATTTTTAAAGCTTTTCTTAGCTGATAAACAGGAATTAAATTCATTTGAGGAGGCAAAAGGTTAAAAAATAAAAAAATATTCAGTATTAAGTTACTTCCTTTAAAATCGTATCGACTAAGAGAATATGCTCCTAAAGAAGAAAGAAACAATGCTCCTAACACTGAAATAGGTACAATAATAAAACTACTAAGAAGATAATTTTTTACCCCTATCTCCCATGCATCGTGAAAATTCCGCCAATAAAACTGATTAGGAAAACCTAAAACATTACCTTTTGTTATCTCACTCATTGGCTTCATAGCTACAGAAAAAGAGCTATAAAAAGGAAGCACCCATAAAAGAGCAATAAACCAAAATATTATTGACCATAAAACCACTTTACTTTGCTTTTTTATCATCATTGAAAGTGAGCCTCCTTAGTAAAATGCTTCTTTCCCTAATATTTGACGTAAGTAAACCGCTATAAATGCCAAAGTAAGAATACAAAGAATTACAGCAATACTTGAACCATATCCTAGGAGAGTATTTCCAAAAGCTTCTTTAAACATAAAGTTTGCCAAAACGTTTGAAGCATTTGCTGGTCCTCCTCCAGTCATAGCAAAAACAAAATCAAAAGTTCGCAAAGAAAAAATTACTGTTATTATCATAGAGATAGTAAAAGTAGGCCTTAGCAAGGGTAAAACTACATAACGCACTTGTTGAAAGTAACTAGTTCCATCTATTTGAGACGCCTCTATTACCTCTCGAGGAATATTAGTCAAACCAGCATTGAAAATAATTATTAAGAGAGGAATGAAATTCCAACAAGAAGCAAAAATAACTGAGTAAAGAGCAATAGAGGGTTCTCCTAACCAAAGACGAGTTAGAGATTCCAATCCTATTTTGCGAAGAACAGTGTTAATTACGCCCCATTCAGGATTATACATCCATGCCCAAATTAGACTTACTGCGATCAAGGAAATTGCCATAGGAAGGTAAAAAATAACCCTTAGCACATTAGCACCTTTAAGTCTTTCTTCTAAACCTAAGGCTATAGC
>NZ_JAAYFP010000114.1:0-7627 GCF_012728195.1 Candidatus Sordicultor fermentans | reverse complement strand
TAGTTATACAGCAACTCTTGCAAGCAAAGGTTGCCCTAAGCTTATTTATGAAAAATTGAAATAATCTTGGGAATATTTCTTTCACCTTTGTTATCTCCTTTCATTCATTTTTTGTTTACATTCCATCTACCTACGAGGGATTGAAACAGACATGCCTGCGGCAGGCTTAAAAGAAAAAGATTTTAAAGATTAACTACAAAAGAGCAAATACTATGGAGGATGAAAAGCATCCTCCGTGCCTGCGGCAGGCTAAAGGATAATTGGAAAAAAAGTTATAGAGGGGAAGCATGCCCCGTTGTCTGTAGTTCACCTATAAGGGATTAATACAGTGGAAGAATAGAACTTTCCACCATATTACAGTTTTTAAGCTGGTCTTGTAGCCTACTTACGCGAGATTGAAATGATGATAGTTATACAGCAACTCTTGCAAGCAAAGGTTGCCCTAAGCTTATTTATGAAAAATTGAAATAATCTTGGGAATATTTCTTTCACCTTTGTTATCTCCTTTCATTCATTTTTTGTTTACATTCCATCTACCTATGAGGGATTGAAACAGACATGCCTGCGGCAGGCTTAAAAGATAAAAGATGAAGTACGAAAAGCAAATACTACTGAGACTTTAAATGCTTTGGACCCCTGATAGGGGCATTTAAGGGTGATGGATAAGAGAGTCGTTGCGAACCCCGCTTTATCGTCTGGCGTGGTAATCTCACACTCTGGAAAAGCGAGATCGCCACGGGATACAAGCAAACGACCCTCGCGATGACAAGAAAGGAAGGCTTCCTCTTCTCTGATTTAGATTCCTGATAGGGACATTCAGGAATGACCCCCTCCGTCATTCCCGAAATCTTCAATCGGGAATCCAAGTTTTTGCTTCTTCTTTTGATTTTTTCGGAGGTTATGAGGAGGCTTTACCCCCTCAGTCGATAGAAACGCTCAGGGGTGACAAACAAGGCGATAAAGCCATTCCGAGGCAATGAAAAGGATAATATAAATATTCAATGGTGACGGCACAGAGGGAGATTTTATTTCCACCCTCACTTTCCCTCTCACGTTTCTCGTAGTAATGGAAAAGACCTCGCAAAGATAAAAGTGGTAAAATAGGAGAAGGGGAGGTGCTAAAATGTCTTTAGATGATGCAATGAGAAAAGCCGGTCTTGTGGAATCACTAAGGAAGTATGCAGAAAACTCTCCCGGGATAGTGGGCAGATATGCGAGCGAAGTATATGCAGAGATTGGGGAAGCATTAGAAAATACCATTAACTCACAATTCAATATTCTTTCTCATGAGATAAAGGCACTGAGAGAAGAATTAGTTCCCGCAATAAAAGAGGCAGTTAAAGAGGGGATAAAAGAAGGTATAAAGGCTTACCAGGAGTCTCAAAACCCAGATAACAAAAAATAGGTTTAGACATCGCTTAGTAAGCCTGAGCAATGATTATCAGGTAAAACTTATTGCTTTTACGTTAAAAAACAAGTTATAATCCCAATGCAATCAAGCTACAACTACAAAAACACCCCATAGCCCAGAGAAGTTTTAGCCCCAACTCCATAATTCTCCAGTGCGTCTTTTAGTAAAGTTTTAGCTTCCTGTAGCAAAGTTTGGTTACGTGAGGCAAGTCGGAAATAAAAATCCGTATTCTCGACAGTAAGAAACTTTATTGGCTTGGGCTGTTGCCAGTCTGTGGGAGCCTGACTACCACTATAATATTCCGGATAATGCGGATTCATTATATCAATTTTTAAATTTATATTTCCATCTGGATAGGCATCAAAAAAAATAACGTTACCTTTTTGTTGTTGGGTGCCAAAAATATCCTGGAATAAACTTATTAATTCCTTCTGCTCCTTTATGAGCTCCAATAGTAATTCATCTGGTTTCAAGTTATCGACTCTGAACTTCCTTTCCAAATCTTTAATAGACAATTTATCATCTCTTTTATCTTCATTTTCATTTTTCAAGTCAGCTTCGCTGAGAATCTTCTCAAAACATTTTATCTGCTCAATTGGTAAACGCAGTTTCTCGAAGTTACTTAAAATAAACCAGTGTCTTGTTGCTCCCTTTATAGCACTTCCTGGTATGTAAGGAATCCCATAGTTGTGATGCAAAGTCATCGATGTTTCCTGGGGGTGAGATGAACCGAGACCGACTATTAATCTCCACGAGGTTCTTTTTGTAAAGCCGCTATCTACAACCCAACCACTATCACTAAGTTTCTCCTGCCACTCTTGCTGCCTCTTTAAAATAGATTTTAGAAAATTTCCAGCATTGGATTCTTTGATCTTTTTGATTTCTCCCACTACAAATTCAAGATATTTATGCTTATTTTCAGGGGCATCCCTTCCGCTACTGCTTTCGTTGGACATAGCGTAAGGAATCAACTTACCGAAAGCAAGTACAGGATTTATAACAGTTTGTTGGGTACTTTCATAAAACCAGTCTCTTACCTCTTTTTTCCCTCTCCGTTCTTCATATTTGTCTTTCTTTCTAATCACATTTCGTAGAATATTAGCTGTATCGCTCGGATTATAGAACTTGCAGCCCCTTCCCGGTCTTGTCGTTTCTGCATTTTTATTATTTATCCGCATCTTCTCACTCTTCCCCTTCTTCAATCAAGCCTTCTGCAAACCTTCTCAGCCAATTCAAAAAGGCAAGAATCTCTTCCTCAACATATCGATATTGGTAAGAGTTCAAGGAAACTACCCACCCGGTTAAATCCTCGCCACTCGGCTTTTGTATTCCTGAAACACAAGGACTTTCCATATAACTGCTTATTTGTCTGTAAATTAAATCGTAAGCGTCTTCCTTTTCTTTATTTGATTTCTTCTTCGAACACACAAAAGCCATTGCCTGTCCCAAGCCATTAGTAAAAATCATCTGGGGAATTTTCCTTGCATAAGACCTATAATCTTTTTTAAGCTTATTACTTTTTTCACATGCTTCTAATGCACAGTTATAGGCAAACTCCGCCCTTCCTCCTTCGAGTTTACTCATGATTGTTTTCTTTTCAGCCACGCCAATTCCCTCCTACATCATATTTATTCTTACAATACCCTTACCTATGGTCTGGTTCCCACCGATATGAAGGACTTCAGGAACCCCCTGTTTGAAAAACCCAATTACGTTTTCCGCCTCTCCCTTGGGCGTATCGCTCTTTAAAATTCCTTTTTTGCTATCTTCAGCTCTTAAATGCGTCGCCATAGCTATGGAGTATAATATTGTATCCTGTGGCAGATATTCTTCCGTCCAGAGGGCACCACTTTCAACTGTTCCGGTTTCGCTATTTATCTTGGTTCTTGCTACAACTTCAGTCGAAGTAGTCACAAAACTCTTAAAATCATCGTCTTTAAGAATCACTATGTCTTTCTTAAATTTTTCCCTCCAAAAGTCATATATGGGGTCAACAGGGAAAATAATATCAGCAAGACTCCTTGCAACTTCATCTACATCTTTGTTCCTGGTAACTTCAAAAGTAAATTCCTCTAAAACAATTCTATTGTCCACAACTATGAGCTGCGTTTCGGTAGAAATGGTATTTTCAAGGTTATCTATGTTTGCAGTCCAGCTAAAATCTCTCCCCTCTACTCTCCTTATATCTTCCATAAATCTCGCAAGAACAAGTGGACAGGTCACCCAAGCAAATACTCCCTTTAGTGACTTAACAGGAAAGAAGAAAACCCTTGCATCTGTAAAGGCGATGGAGCCTGCATGCTCGTCCCCGGTTTTTTCTGGACCAAAAACCAAGTTAATATATGCTCTATCGCTGAATTTAATTTTTTGGCCCTGGATTTCTACTTGTTTAGACGAATTTGCAAAAGCCTCTCTAACACACCCCTTGATGCCCGAACCTTCAATTTTGGGAAAGCCGGTATGCCTTTCCCTCTGTATCGGAAGATCCACAATACCTACTTCACTTCCGCTCCCGGCATGTATGGGGGCTTCTGCAACAAGAAAAAAAGGTTGAAAAGCTTTATACATTTACAAAACCTCCTTTGAGATTATTTCCAGTTCAAATTCTTGCAACTCTATATCTTCACTAAATGAAACACTATTAAGATATCTTTCATACTCTTTGTGGTTATCAAAAACATTGTAAATATAAACCTGTCCTTCTTTAACAAAATAAAAGATCCTGACAGGATTGTCACCATCATCGTATACCTGGTGCCCATTTTTATATTCAGTTTTGTTATTCCTAATCTCCTCCCTCCAAAACTTTTTTGATATTACTTCTTGTATCCACTGGGAATTATTAATTTTTTGTTTTGATTGAGAATTGGTATAAAATTCAAACAACTTATTCTTACAAGTTTCCCATAGAATTTTTCCCAGTGGATTTAATTCAGCTATTGGACTATTGTTAACGTAATCTTCCCAAACCATGACTCCATATTTTCTATAAAAATCACTGTATATTAATTCGTTGTAATCCTTTTCGTTGTCTATTCCTTTTTGCAGTTTAGCTATAATATCCTTATTATTACGTAAGTCTTCACAATTTATTACTTCCGTGGAAAGCGGAAGACTGGGTATTTTTATCAAGGCATCTTGGTCTTCAAAAATATAATATATCGGACATCCATTAAGCTGAGATAAGATAGTAAGGTAGGGAATAGTCGCTTTATAACCACCGGTAATATTTATGACTGTGTTATCCCAATACCCATTAGTAATTTTAAAGGTTTTTTCAATTAGATTCCGCATCCCATTCATAAATTTTTTGCTATCTTTTACTTGTAAATCTCCAATTATATCCAGGGTTATTCTGCCATCTTCGAACTCCGATAACTTCTTCAGCCCTTCTTCCAAAATTTCTCCTGCCAGCCTTCCTAAAATCGTATCCGAAGAAAAAAGATAAACTTCAAAATCATCCTGCAAATTTTCCTTCAATTTTATGAGGCTCTTTATTTCAGCTGAAGCATTTTTTACATCAGTTTCTTTAAGCCAGAAGCTTATCTTTTTTTTAATACCTTCTATTTTTCCTAATTCATTGTTGTAATCCTTACTTTGCCTGTCTTTCAAAGCCTCAAAATGGTTTTTGAAAGTCTTATCACTACTATACTCAAAGTAATTATCAAAAATAGAAGTACCTACCATTGTTATAATCTTCTTCATAATTTAACTTCTCCCAAAATAGCCAATCCAAAGCCTTCTTCAGGTAAAACATCAGAGATGTTTTTAAAATGAAAAGATTCTCTTATTTTTTCTGTGTAATCTTCATTCTCTAATCTAAAATAATAAACCGAGCCAGCCGGCACTGCTTTTCTCATGGGTTTGGGTTTATTTTTTGCCATATCCCATCCTCCAATTGAAACCGACCTTCCTATAGCACAAGCAATAAGTTTTAGCTTTATCCCCTCAAACTCACCCTCAAAAGTTTCCTTATTTATCCATTTCGGTAACCAGCCATTTTCAAAAATAGCTGGAGTTGCTAAATAGAGCTTGAAAAGCCCGTTTGAGAAAGTAAGCTTAATATTCATTAACTCCTCAATTGGGTTGCCATTTATCCTCTCAAACTCAGCGGCTTTTGACTCTCCACCAAGCTGTATAACTCCTCTGCTCGGCAAGCCATCAACTCCCCCTACATTAATTAGAAGGCTTACGTCTTTTTGAAGTCTTACCAAAGGTATCCTGTAAAGATAATTTTCCTTCGATGTTCCTGTTAACACATCACGAGCAATACCAACTTTCTGTTCCTGAGCATAAATTTCTCTGTTAACTTCATCACCAGATGTTTTCTTGCTTCTTCACAGAAATCCATACTCATCTTGTTTATTTTCTAAGTAACTCATAAATTCAACCAAATCAATAACGCCCTCGGCTTCTTCTGCAGCATTTTCCTCAGGCCAAATTAATATATTTTCAGGCCCATAATCAGAAACAAACAAGTCCGGCTTTTCGAGTAATTTTAAAGGTTGCAAGTTTTCCTCATCACTTACATAAACTATGTCAAGGGGTGGTTTTAGAAAAACATCGTCTTTTTTATACAAAAAAGGTCCTTTTAGTACTAAGCTTCCTTTCTCGCTTGGTGTCCCGATAATTTCTTTAAATTTTCCTTTTTTAAATTCCTCAATCGTACCCATGTGAAAGATTAAAAAACTCCTTATTGCTCCGTATAATGTCGATGGAAATGGTGGAAACACTGCATCTACCCACGTATCAACTCCCCCGCTAAAAGGCCTACCCGTTCTAAAAAACAAAGTATCAAACGGTGTTATCTTTATAAACATCGTTAATCCTCCGCCTTTACTGTAAAAGTCGCTATTTCAAGCAAATTTAAAAATCTGTCCAAAAAAGCTCCCGTTTCAAAAAAAAGCAAGCTTAAATTCTCAGATACACTTTTTACCATCTCTTTTTTTGCATATTTTTCTCCATGACAGGCTCTCATAATAGTTCTTTTTAATTCGGCTTCGAAGATGGCCCCAGAAACCTGTAGGTATCCATCTTCTCCTTTAACTCGCTCAAATTCTTCAGTCAATCTATAAATAAACCTCTTAGAAATCCAGGGTTTATCCTCTTTTTCTTCAAGTTTATCAGCAAAATCTACGAGCGTTTCTAAAACATCTATATCATCATATTTCCATTTACACAAAGCTTCTTTTACCTGTCCAGAGTGCTTCATTAAAGCAATGCCAAAGGCATCTTTCTTCTCGTCAATGTTTTTAGCTTTTTTCTCCATTTCTCTTGCTTTGTCGAGAACAAGCTTTAAAGGAGTTTTATAATGAGCGATTACCGCTCCACAAGATGCCGTTGCATTCTTTCCCATCGTAAGGTAATAAAAACCATCTTTTTCAATGAATCCAGATTCATTTTCCCAACAAACTTTTGTTACTCCATTCTCTATTTTTATGTGACCTGAAAAGGCTGCTCTCAACTTTCTCATCACTTCAAATAAATCCTTCAAGTTAACGAAAGCTAAAACATCATCACCACCTGCATATACAATTTTTCCCAGATGTTCTTCCTCAACAATTGTTCTCACAAACTCTATAGTGTAGTTTCTCAATGCTGTTGAAATTGAAGCATGAATAGCAGGGGTAAGAGGCTTTTTGGGCGTTATTTCTTTTAACTTTGCTTTAAAGTCATCAGGCAGGCTTTGCCACACACTCGAATTGTAAGCATTTTCAATGTCAGGAAGATTCCAGCCGCTCAACCATTTCCCCATAGAATCGGCATCAAATATAATGACCGCATAATAGGGGTTGGGAGCTCCAACTTTATTTATAAGACTCCGAAGCTTTTCCTTTAATTCATTGATTTGCCCCTCCTTAAGATTTATTCCAAGCTGTTTTTTAAATTGTTGTGAAGATAGGTTTTCATCAAAAAACCATTCTCCTTCGAGATTTTCAAAATCGGTATGCTTGTTCATTATTTTGGGTAATGGCATCGTAGTGACTTCCCTCACTCTTGCTTCACCAACCACTGTTATAAATGTTTCAATGTACGCTTTTAAATCGTCCCCTGCTTTTTCCAAACACATCAGTTTAAAATCACTTGTAGCTATTTCAGCTGTTGAAGGAAATGAGTAATTCTGAAAAGGGTTATTAGAAGTATTTTTAAATTTTTCCTTTAAATAATGATCACCCAGAGCTCTTTTCACAAAACAAATAGTACACAATACTTCAC
>NZ_JAAYFP010000113.1:0-29348 GCF_012728195.1 Candidatus Sordicultor fermentans | reverse complement strand
GTATATAAAATACTGAACAATATATCTTATGTAAAAGTTGTGGCGCCTCTGCTTTTAGTAATACTTGTGTTAATTTTTTTTGCACCGGAGGAGTTTGTATCTATTGCAATGGATTCAGCCAGTGCAACGACAGGCCCGGTTAATATTCCTCTGAACATGGCTTTGGCGATAGGTTTAGCAAAGGTACTGGAGAACGTTGATCCTCTGTTGTCTGGTTTTGGTATAGTGGGACTTACCTCCGTTGGAGCAGTAATATCGGTGTTGATATTAGGGATATTAACGAGGATATAAGGGGAGGAAAATATTATATGGATGTTAAATGTATAGTTGCTATTGTCGAAAGAGGAAAGGCAGATAAAATTGTAGACAAGGCAAAGAAAGCAGGGGCAAGAGGAGCCACCATTCTTTATGGGAGAGGAACAGGACAATCGGAAGCATTGGAATTTTTTAATATCCACATTGAAGCATCAAAAGAAATTATTTTAATACTCAGTGAAACTGATAGGTACAAACCGATATACGATGCTATCGTTGAAGCGGGTAGACTTAATGAACCAGGTACCGGCATCATATTTACTTTTTTAGTATCCGAATTACTCGGGCTACACCATAGAGAACAAATGAATAGCTGATTATATAACTATTTTGCTGAGTGTAGTTTTCTGCATAAAGACTCACTATAGAACTACAGAAAAGTGGTTTCCTTTGTTGTTGTCCTCTTTTTTCCCGTCTTTGTGGAGAACGGCTGCGAGGGAATCTCACTTTCAAGATGCCGCCTGTAGAGGTTCTCCCATTATACGGAAAAGTGCTACAGAGATTTTTGTGGTTAAACTATAGACTCTATATTTTTTAGTACTTGTTCCTCTCGGGAAGGTGCTTAGCCATTCGTCTACCTTTGGTTGAAAAGAGCGCCATCTTGTGCTATTATTTTGATGGGGTTGGGAATGGATATGGCCCTGCTTTGTTGGTGATGTCAGAGAAGGCTTTGAACCAACATCCTTGTCTTGGGAGCCTGTTCGCTAATTGAGCCGTGGTTCAGTTGGGAGGGCACCCACCTTTTTGAGGGCGAGGATCAAAGCGGTTGGCACACGGCAAAGCGGGGCCGTTTAGTGTAAAGGAAATGGAGGAAGGAGTTGTTTGGTTGTGGAAAATGGTGAGAGAATGGAGTTAACACATGAAGATTTAGGTGAAATCCGCATTGTCCGACCTGGTGACCTCGTAAAAGGCAAAGTGATTAAAAAAGGAGAGGAAAATTACTTTGTCAACATAAACTCCAAGTCGGAAGGCCTGTTGCCTTTGCGAGAAAAAATGGTGGGCAAAGAAGGGGAAGTGGAAAATCAGTTAGAGGAAGACGATGAAACGTGGGTAGTAGTTACTCACATTGATGAGCAAGGTTATGTGTGGCTCTCCAGAGAGCAAGCTCGTTATCAGGGAGCCTGGATAGATATAGAGGAGAGTCAAAACGAGAATAAAACATTAACCGCCAAAGTTAAAAAGAGGGTAAAAGGTGGCCTCATTGTAGATGTGGGAATCAATGCCTTTTTACCTGCCTCTTGTGTTGATATTACTCCCAAAAATTTGGATGAGTTTATAGATCAAACTATTCCAGTTAAAGTGATTGAAGCTGATAGGAAGACAAAGAATGTGGTGGTGTCTAGAAAGGCGGTTCTGGAGGAAGAAAGAGAGCGTCAGAAGAAGGAACTCTTTGATTCTCTGGAAGTAGGACAGGTGAGAAAAGGAATAGTGAAGAACATTACCAAATTTGGAGTTTTTATAGATTTGGGAGGAGTTGATGGCCTTTTACATGTTTCAGAAGTTTCCTGGAAAAAAACCTTTGGAAATTTAGAAGATCTCTTCCAAAAAGGAGAAGAAATAGAAGTAAAGGTTATTGCTTTTGATCCGGAAAAGGAAGAAATATCTTTAAGTCTTAAGAGACTTCAACCTGACCCATGGGAAGATATAGATGAGAAAATAAGGCCCGGTGATATAGTTAAAGGCAAAGTAGTTTCTGTTCGGGATTTTGGAGTGTTTGTAGAAATAGAAGAAGGATTAGAAGGATTAATTCACATTTCCGACCTTTCCTGGGGTTATGTGAAACATCCTCAAGAAGTGGTCAAGGTAGGTAGTATAGTAGAAGCTCGAGTGTTGGAAATAGATAAAAATAAGAGAAGAGTCTCTCTGGGCATTAAACAGGTTTTGCCTGACCCCTGGGAAGAAGTGGATGAGAAATATCCCTTGGGTAGCACTGTCCGGTTGAGAGTATCTTCAATTACTCCTCGTGGGGTATGGGGAGAGATTGAAGAAGGAGTGGAAGGACGAATACCGCTTGAGGAGTTATCATGGAAAAGAGTTAACCGGGTTAGCGAGATAGTTAGAAGAAATCAAGTAGTGGAAGCGAAAATTTTAGAAGTTGATACCCAGAATCGACAAATCCTTTTGAGTATTCGACAGCTCCGTCCTAACCCCTGGGAAGAGATTGCTGGAAAGTGGAAAGTGGGAGACATGGTAGAAGCGAAAGTGCGGAGACTGATGAATTTTGGTGCTTTTGTAGAGTTGGTTCCAGATGTGGAAGCTCTCCTTCCTCTTTCGGAGCTGGATTGGGAGCCAGTTAAACATCCTAATCAGATCCTGAAGCGGGGTCAAACCTTATCTCTCAAAATTATAGAGTTTAATCCTGAAGAACAGAGAATTGTAGTTAGCCGAAAAGCGACCCTTCCTGACCCGTGGGAAGAAATCAAGAATAGTTATCCCGTGGGCAGTGTTCATCTCAAGAAGATAGTTAGATTGGTAGATTTTGGTGCTTTTATAGAGTTAGAAAAAGGGTGGGATGGTTTAGTCCATATCTCGGAAATTTCTAACCAGCGGATTTCTTCTCCTTCTGAAGTATTAAAAGAAGGTGAAGAAGTTAAGGTAAAAGTTATTAAGCTTGACGACCAGGAAAGAAAGATTGGCCTGAGTATCAAACAAGCTTCACAAGAGGAAGAGAAGGATTATGCATCTTCCAACGGTAAAATAACTTTAGGAGATATGGTGGGAGGTAAATTAACTGATTTTTTAAACAGTCTCAAAAAATGACAGATCGGACCAACCCCTCTCTAACACGGGCTCAGGATGTTATCCAGGAACTAAAGGAAGTGTCTTCCTCTTTTGAGCGAGTGGTAGTGGCTTTTTCTGGAGGAATGGATAGCACCCTTGCCCTTTTTCTTTCTCTTCAGGCCTTGGGAAAAGAAAAAGTAATATCTTGTACCGTGGATTGGGATATTTATTTTCCTTCTTTAGCTCGGGAGAGTGTTGACTACTGGGTAGATAATTTGGGAGTAGATCATGTTTATCTCCCCGGGCGAAAAGTGATGGAAGAGATTATGAAAACCGGTCCCGCCTGCAATCGCTGCACTAAAGAAGCAAAGTTAGGAACTATTCGCCGTTATTTTGGAAATAGGGTTTTAATTGTAGGAGGCGCTAACCAGAGTGATAGCTGGGGGAAAAGAGGGGTAAAGCTACTTAATAACACTTATTCTCCCCTTTTTGAACTTAGTAAAGAAGAAATTGTAAATCTGGCTTCTTTTCTCTCTCTTCCCTTACGAAGAATGGGGGAGAATAAGCTTCGAGAAGGATGTCTACTAAAACATCTTTTAAAACCCTTGGCTTCTCCTTATCAAGCCCAGGCGGTGGTAAAGAGCAACGAGTATCTCCTCAAAATATTGAATGAAAGAAACATAGAAAGGGATATAGCTAATGTGAAAATAATTGGCCCCCTTAACCGCAATATTGCTCTGGTTAATGTTAAACCCCTCCCTTCTTTAGCTTTGAGGGAGGAAATAACTGCTGTTCTTTCTTCTATAGAGGAAGTAGATGAAGTTAGCTGGGTGGATAGTCCTATTACTTTGGTGGTGAGAGCTAATTTAGGACAGTATCGTAATCTTTCCTCCCTTTATTGGTTGGAAAAAGGAAAGCTACAACCTGAATTTGCCTTTCCTATTACTGTTCGCTGGATGCCCTCTTCTAATCGAAGACTTCATACTTTTCAAGTAGTGGATTTTAAAAAGGAGAATACAAACTATGACCAGTGCCGAAATCAGGAAAGCCTTTCTTCAGTTTTTTGAAGAAAAAGAACATAAAATTTTACCCAGTGCTTCTCTTATCCCCGAAGACCCTACTATACTTCTGACTATTGCCGGTATGGTGCCTTTTAAATCTATTTTTGAAGGTCGAGTATCACCTCCCTTTCATCGAGCAGTTACAGTGCAGAAGTGTGTACGGATAAGCGATTTGGATAAAGTAGGCTATACTTCTCGTCATCATACTTTTTTTGAAATGCTGGGCAACTTTTCTTTTGGTGATTATTTTAAAAAAGAAGCCTGTTCCTGGGCCTGGGAGTTTCTCACCCAAAGGCTATTGCTTCCTCCCGATAAATTATGGATTTCCGTTCACCATCGGGATGAAGAGGCATTTACAGTTTGGAGAGAGGAAGTGGGCATTTCAGAGGAAAAGATAGTATTTCTGGGGGATGAAGATAATTTTTGGGCTTCAGGGCCGGTGGGTCCTTGTGGTTATTGTTCCGAAATTTATTATGATACAGGAGAGGAGAGGGGATGTGGACAGCCAGATTGTCGCCCGGGTTGTGATTGCGACCGATATTTAGAGATATGGAACCTGGTATTTATGGAGTTTGACCGAGGGAATGATGGTTTACTACGAGAATTACCCCATAAGAATATTGATACTGGCATGGGCTTGGAGAGGATTACCTCGGTAATGCAAAAAGCTCAAACTGATTTTGAAACCGATCTTTTTTTGCCCATAATTGAAAAAATAGAAAAGATGAGTGGAATTAGCTATCAGAGAGAAGATTTACGACCCTATTTTCGAATCATTGCTGACCACATTCGAGCCATTACTTTTCTAATAGGGGATGGAGTTTATCCTGCGAACGAAGGCAGAGGTTATGTTTTGCGTCGTTTAATTCGCCGGGCTCATCGTTATGGGCATAAACTTTCTCTGTATCATCCCTTTTTGCCGGAATTGGCTTTTGTGGTGATAGAGATTATGGGCCATCATTATCCAGAGCTGAAAGATAGGAAGAAATTGATTGCTCAAGTGGTGCTCCAGGAAGAAAGAAAGTTTGAAGAAACTCTACAGCTGGGAATGGGATATCTGAAAGATTTGATTTCTCGCTTTCAAGAAAAAGAGGAAAGAGTAATTCCAGGAAGAGAAATATTTTATCTTTATGATACTTATGGTTTTCCCCCTGATATAGCTTCAGAAATATTAGAAGAGGAAGGTTTGTCTTTTTCTCAAGAAGAGTTTGAAACGGAAATGGAAAGACAAAAAACCAGAGCCCGTCGGGCTTATGAAGAAAAGACTCAAGAATTTAAAGAGAGAAAAGATGAAGAAGAAATCTTTTCTGGCCTGGAAAGCGAATTTGTAGGCTATGAAGAAAAAGAAATAGAGACTCAAGTTTTAGCTCTTTTTTCTCAGGGAGAAAGAGTGAAGGAAGTGAAAAAAGGAGAAGAGGTAATAGTAGTGTTAGAAAAAACTCCTTTTTATCCTGAAAGAGGAGGACAAGAAGGAGATAAAGGCTTTATTACTTCTTCGCAAGGGGAAATAAGGGTAGAGCAAGTAAGCGCTCCCTCTTCCTCTTTGATTATCCACCGAGGAGTGGTGGAAGAGGGAATTGTGAGGGAAGGAGAAAAAGCGCGGGCTCAAATCGAGGCTCGGCGAAGAAAAGCGATGGAGATTCACCACACAGTTACTCATCTTCTCCATCGTGCTCTGCGAGAAGTTTTAGGAGAGCAGGTTAAACAAACCGGCTCCTGGGTAGGAGAAGAGGGATTACGGTTTGATTTTACTCACTTTGCCCCTTTATCTTCGGAGGAGATAAAAGCAGTAGAGTCTCTGGTTAACGAAAAGATTTTCGAGGATTTACCGGTGCAAATTACCTTTTCCACTCTGGAGGAAGCTCAGAAAAGAGGAGTGATAGCTCTTTTTGAGGAAAAATATGAAGAGATGGTAAGAATAGTTAGAGTAGGAAACTATTCAGCAGAACTCTGTGGGGGGACTCACCTTGCTCACACTGCGCAGGCCTTGCTTTTTAAGATAACGTCTGAATCCAGCATTGGAAGGGGATTAAGAAGAATTGAAGGAGTAGCTGGCCCTTCTGCTCTTTCTTATCTTAATCAGAAGGAGCAAATCTTACAGGATGTTGTTAAAACTGTCAATGTGGAAGAGGGAAAAGTGAAAGAGTATATAGAAAAAGTGGTAGGTGAGAATAAAGAACTCAAAAAAGCTCTGGAAAAAGAAAGAAGAAGGAGAATAGAAGAAAAGATTAAGAGCCAGATATCATCAGTCAGTAACGAGGAAACCACTCTTGTTTCCTATTTGGGAGAAGAGGATGGGTTAGACCTTGATTTTCTGAAGGAGGTAGTAGACCACCTTCGGCCTTTTATCCAGAAGGGAGTAGTAGTTTTAGGCTTAAAGAAAGAAGGAAAAATCCAGGGGGTTCTGGCTGGTATAGGATTACCACCGGAGGCAAATTTGGGAAGAATGATAAAGGAGTGGAGCCAGAAAATAGGAGGGGGAGGAGGGGGGAGGCCTCATTTAGCCCAGTTTGGAGGATTATCGGAGGAAAAATGGGAAGAGCTAATTTCTCTTTTAGAAGACTGGGTAGAGAGTTTATGAAGAGAGTAATGGCTATAGATTGGGGAGAAAAAAGGATAGGAGTGGCTTTTAATCAGGGAACCGGTTTTTCTTTCCCCTGTGAGGTAATAGAAGCAGAGGGCGAAGAGGCGATAAATAAAATTTTAGCTTTAGCAAAAGAGCTAAAAGCTGAGGTAATAGTGGTGGGCTTACCTCTTCATCTTGATGCCTCCTTTCAGGAAGAAGCCCGGAGGGTGGAGAAATTTAAGAAAAAACTGGAACAGTCTTTTGAGGGTGAGGTAGTGTTGTGGGATGAGAGGTTATCCACTAAGGAAGCAGAAAAGAGATTGATAGAAGCTGATCTCAGTAGAAGAAAAAGGAAAAAGGTTATAGATAAAGTTTCTGCTGCTTTGATTCTGGAAACTTATCTTTCTCACATGGGAAATGAGGTCTAAGTTCATTCTTTATCTTTCTCTCAGCTGGCTACTATGTCTTTTTTTAGCGTTGGCTTTTTATTATGGTGGGGAAGAAGGAGAAAGGAAAATAGTAGTAATTGAGAATGGTCTTTCGGGACGAGAAATATCCTATATTCTGGAAGAGGAAGGTATCGTTCCTTCTTTTCTTTTTCGACTCTTTCTTTTTTTATCCAATCAAGATAAGTTGATAGCTGGTAACTATTTTTTATACCCCGGTGAAGCGGTAGGGGAGGTAGTTAAAAAGTTGACTCAGGGTCCCAGTTATGAAAAAATCACTTTTCCAGAAGGTTTTACCTCCGAGCAAATGGCAAGAGTTTTAGAAGAAAAGGGTATTTGCTCTGCCAGAGATTATCTGGATCTCATAAATAAACCAGAGCTTTTTTCGGCTGGTTGGTTGGGAGGAATCACCAATTTGGAGGGTTTTCTTTTCCCTGATACTTATTATTTTTCTCCTTTTACTTCTCCTCAAAAAGTGATAGAAACCCAGCTGCATCATTTTGAAGAGGTCTTTCTTCCTCATTATTGGTTATCTCGTTCTTCTTTATCCTTAAAAGAAGTGGTAATATTAGCTTCCATGGTAGAAAAGGAAGCAAAGCGGAAGGAGGAGAAACCTGTGGTAGCTTCCGTTTTTATCAATCGCTTGAAACAGGGCATGAAGCTGCAGTCTTGCGCCACTGTGGTTTATGCTCTTTATCGAGAAAAAGGATTAAAAGTAGAAAACCTGAAGGAAGAGGATTTGAAAGTTGCCTCTCCCTTTAATACATATCTCATTTCTGGCCTTCCTCCTCAGGCTATATGTAACCCAGGTTTAGATTCTTTGCTTTCTGTTCTTTATCCTCAAAAGACTGATTATCTCTATTTTGTTTTACAAGGTGATGGAAAACATGCTTTTTCCCAAACTTATGAAGAGCATCTACATTATAAAGAGGGTAATAATCCGTGAGCTGGTGGAAAAAACTTACCCCTGACCTTATGACAGAAAGTCTTTCTGATATTTCTTTAGATTTTCTTGGGAAAAAAGGTATTCGGGGCTTAATTATCGATCTGGATAATACACTGGTGCCCTGGGGAGGTTTTGAATTTCCTCCGGGAGTGAAAGCCTGGATACAGGAGGCTCAAGAGCGGGGTTTTAAAATTTTCCTGGTTTCTAATGCTTTAGAGGAGAGAGTGAATCATTTTAGAGAGAGCCTCGACATTCCGGGGATTTCCCAGGCTCAAAAACCCCGCCGGGGTGCTTTTCGTCTGGCCCTGGCGCAAATGGGTTTAGAAAAAAATCAAGTAGCGGTGATAGGTGACCAGCTTTTTACTGACGTGTGGGGGGGGAATCGTTTGGGTCTTTTTACCATCCTTGTTTCACCGGTAAATGAGAAGGAGCTATTTTTCACCCGTGTGGTAAGGCGGTTAGAAAGGCGAGTGCTGAAAAGGCTAAAAGCATGATTACTGCTCAAACCCGGCTTCTGGGAGTTATTGGCTACCCCATTGAACATTCTCTTTCTCCTCTTTTTCAAAATGCTGCTCTCTCTTATCTTGGTCTCCCTTTTGTCTATTTAGCTTTTGATATTTTACCCTCTAATCTTGAGAGGGCGCTGGAGGCTATGCGAATTTTCTCTATTAGAGGTTTTAATGTTACCATTCCTTATAAAGAAAAAGTAATTCCCTTCCTGGATGCCTTAGAAGGAGAAGCCCGGGTTATAGAGGCAGTTAATACCATAGTTAATGAAAAGGGAAAATTGATTGGTTATAACACCGATGGGGTAGGTCTGTATCGTAGCCTGGAGAGAAAAGGGGTAAACGTAGAAGGTAAAAAAGCTTTGCTTTTAGGGGCGGGTGGTGCGGCAAAAGCAGCAGTTTGGGCTCTATGGAAAAGGGGGGTAAAATCTATTTTTGTCATTAATCGAACTCGGGAGAGGGGAGAAGACCTGGCCAATTGGGCAAGAGCGGAATTTTTTCTGGAGGTAGAAGTGGTGGAATGGGGAAAAATGAAAGAACAAGACTCCCTACCTCTCTGGCAGGAGGCAGGAGTGATAGTGAACGCCACTTCTTTAGGTTTAAAGGGAGAAGAAATATCCCTACCCTGGGAGAAACTCTCTCCTTCGGTTTGGATAGTAGACGTGGTTTATCGGCGGGGTCTGACACCTTTAGTCAGAGAAGCAAAAAAGAGAGGAATCCAAAGCTTTGACGGAAAAGAAATGTTGCTTCAACAGGGAGCAGAGAGCTTTTTTCTTTTTACCGGGGAAAAAGCACCGCTTAAAGTTATGGAGGAAGCTCTGGATTAGAAACCTCTTTAAGTCTTTTAGTATCGCATCTGTGAACCTATCCTGCTATTTGTAGGGCAAATTCTGGTGTTTCCCGTTCTCTGCAAATTTATGTCACCCTTCTTTTTGCATCTTAAGACTCTCTAACACTATGATTTTCTCTGCTTCGCGCTTTTTTCCTCTTAAAAGTTATCCTCATATTCTATATTTCGGGCTGAATTGGATTTATTTTTGGTGATGACTGCAATTTTTTTATAGGTGTGATAAACTTATGAACGGTTATTTTTGTGTTGCTGAAGGTGGTGGTATGGAATGGACACCGAACCTGGTAGTCATAGATGCCAGGAGCGATTAAATATCGAAAGTTCCATTGTGAGCTATATATTTCTTTGTGTGCTGGTTTCTTTGAGGTTTTGTGCCAGGGCCACTGCCTTTTCTGATATGTTGAATGCATCGAGTGTATTCTGAAAGCCTGGGCTAAACTCTGTTAACGGGCAACTGATACTTTCCTCTCTTTTTTATCTGCTGGCCCCGCAGCAGCCTTAAAGAATTCTAAAGTCCGTTCGAGGATAAGAATCGAATATTGCGATTTTCGATAAAGTTATTTTGAGCTTTTAAAAATTTTGCCATTGGAGGTGACACTCGTGGGAGAGCGAAACATTGTATCTTTTAAAGAGTCTGCTGAAGAAATGCTTGCTTCTCAAGACTATGAAGCTTTACGAGAATTATTAGAAGAACTGCACCCTTATGAGGTAGCGACACTGCTGGAAGAGTTAGAAGAACCAGAGCAACTAATAATTTTGGAGCTCATGCCTACAGATATGGCGGCGGAAACTCTGGAACATCTGGAGTATGAAGATCAATACCGGCTTCTTGACCATTTGGAAGATACCGTAGCCAGAAAAATAATCGCTGCGATGCCCAGTGATGTTATAGCAGACCTGGTTATGGCTATTCATCCCCACCAGGCCCAGAAAATTCTGGGAATGGTTCCTGAAGAGTATCTGCAAAAAATTGAATATCTTATGACTTACCCTGAAGATTCTGCAGGGGGCATAATGTCTCTGGAATACATTGCAGTGAGAGAACGCTGGACAGTTGAACGGGTGATCGAGCATTTCCGCAAAGTAGGCCGTAAAGAAAGTATTGCCAGCTACATTTATGTAGTTGACAACATTGGACAGCTGGTGGGAGTTGTGTCTCTAAAGGAATTGCTATTGAGTCATCCTAAAACGCCTATTTCGGAAATAATGCACACCAATGTGGTGGCTATACCGGTTGATGCTGACCAGGAAGAAGCGGCAAAACTCATGAGTCAGTATGATTTGCTGGTTCTTCCGGTTGTAGACAGCAGGGGACGCCTGGTGGGAGTTATTACCGCAGATGATATAATGGACGTTATTGAAGAAGAAAGTACTGAGGATATTCATAAGTTAGGGGGAAGTAAACCTCTGGATTTGCCTTACATGCACTCTAGTTTAATCACCCTTTTTAGTAAGCGAATTAACTGGTTGATTTTTCTCTTTGCTGTTCAGGCGGTAACCAGCAACATTCTCAAGCATTTTCAAAGTGTTTTAAGTAGTGTTGTAGCTCTTTCTTTTTTCATTCCTTTATTTACTGATACAGGTGGTAATTCAGGAACTCAGGCTTCTTCTTTGATTATCAGGTCTCTGGCTCTGGGTGAAGTCACAACTAAAGATGCAACGAGAATTTTGATTAAAGAGCTTCAGGTAAGTGCTATGCTGGGCGCTACGATGGGTATAGTCGGGTACTTTTTTGCCTGGGCTGTTGCTGGATCAGTAGAAATTGCTATCGCGGTGGCTATCACTCTTTTTGTGGTTTTAGTTGTAAGTTCAACTATAGGAGCAATGCTGCCGATAATAGGTAGCAAGCTGGGTATAGATCCAGCAGTATTTTCTGCTCCGCTCATTACTACAGTGGTAGATATTGTAGCGTTAACGCTTTACTTTAACATTGCTACCTTGATTTTAGGAATAAAGTAGTTTAATTGTTGTATCGTGATTATAAACTAAAGAGATCTAAGGTATCTTTATAACCCATATTTTTTTCTTGACCTCATAGGTAATCACAGGCTGTAAAATACAGCTTATTTTTTCTGTTCAGTTTAGAGGGGTGCGTTATACAACTTAATTTTCCATAGCTATAACCATTATTTAGTAAAATCTATTTATATACAAATCACGCTATATCCCCCTCGTGACATTTTCACAGACTATTGATAGAAAGCCTTGTTCGACTCTTGAAAAATTATTCGCTATCATTTATTATAGGAAGGTAAATTTTCGACTGAATGGTCAGTTAGGGAGGAAGACATTTATGCAGAAAATTTCTCAATGGATAGTTAAAAATGCTTGGCTAATTTTAATTGCTGTTTTAGTAGTTACTATTTTCTTCGGTTTTCAAGTAGTAAACGTTAAGTTTAAGGATGATGTTACTGAATATCTTCCCGAAGATGACCCGGAGATTTCCTTTTATAATTCTTTGAGTGACAAATTTGCTTCTTTCCAGAAGAAATCGATGATTGTAGCTCTGGAATTTGATGACCTTTTCACTCCTCACAATATGGAGCTCCTACAGGAAATAGTGGAATCGATAGAGGAGCTATCTTCAGTAAGAAGCATTTCTGCTCTAACCAACATGCCCAAAGTTATAGCGACTGATTTTGGCATAGAGGTAAGGGAAGTAGTGGAGGTTTTACCTCAAACTCCCGAAGAAGCAGAAGAGTTGCGTCGTGATTTAGAAGAAGACAAATTGATCTGGGGGAAAATGGTTACCGAAGATGGTAAGGGAACCATAATAGCAGTTTCTTTTTATGAGGCAGTAGACGAAGAAGAAGCAGTGGATGAAGTACGAGCGGTCTGCCGTCCTTATGAAGAGAAAGTTCAGATAACTTATTTCGGTCTCCCCATAATAATAGAACAGACTTCTTATGATGCTCAAAGAACTTTAAGAGTTCTGGCGCCTCTTTCTGGGTTATTATTGCTGCTCATTCTTTACTGGGGTTTCCGTTCTTTGCAGGGAGTTATTCTTCCTGTTTTCGTTGCTCTTTTAGCCTCCCTCTGGACTTTGGGATTAGCAGCACTAGTTGGGGAATCTCTTACCGTTGTATCTGCCACCCTTCCCGTTATCCTCTTAGCCATGGTTACCGCTTATGGTATTCATTTTGTTAACCGTTATTATGAAGAACGGTCAAGAATGGGGGGGGATGATGTTGTTAAAGTTACTCTGCAGGAAATTTTTATTCCCATCCTTCTCAGTGCCTTAACTACTATGGGTGGATTTATATCTTTGCTTTCCGCTGATATTAAACCTATTACTGAATTTGGACTTTATTCCACTCTGGGAATTTTCTTTGGTTTTCTCTTATCCACTTTTTTCTTGGGAGCCTTTTTTACCGTTTTTGTTCCCCGTCGCTTACCTCGTTATTATTCCCAGGAGGAAGAGGAGGATTCTCAAGACCTGATCGGCCGTTTCTTGCTTTTTATGGCTCGGGGAATTACCCACCATCGAAACCTGATAATTGCTATTATTGTAGTAGCACTGGCGGTTTTAACAATAGGAATTCCTCGCATTCAGGTGGAAACTACAGTAGAAGAGCAGATAGGAGTCAATCACCCTCTTACTAAATTATTGAAATATTTTCAAGAGCGCTTTGGAGGCACCAGTTATAACTATTTGTATATAGAAACAGAAAAAGTAAAAGAGCCCTTTGTTTTGAGAGAGATGATACGTATCTCCCGCTTTGCTGAACGCTATGAAACTTTTGCCGATCCTTCCTCGATAGCTGATTTCATTTGTAATTTGAATGAAGCTATGGATGGATGGAAAGCTATTCCTGATACCCGGGAAAAAGTGGAAAACCTGTGGTTTTTTGCTCAAGATAATAGCTTCATTCAAGACAGGATAAGTGAAGATGAGGATGCTACTTTAGTAGAGTTTAAAGCTCGAGAGACTACTTCCCGCCAGCTGGAGGAGGAAGTGGAAGCCTTAAAATCCTTCCTGGCTCAAAGACCTCAAGAAGTTAAGGTGGTGTCCATTACCGAAGAGGGAGCAGCAGAATATCTGGCTACCTCTATAGTGGAGGATTTGGAGATTTTTGGTTTATCTTTCTCTGATCCGGAAGCGGTAGAGCAAATGGTTTTCCAATTTATAGGGCAGCCTCTCCGTGATTTTATGGCTTTTGATGAGGAATTTGCTAAAAAAGTAGCCCATGATGCTTTTTTAGAAATTGAAGGTTTGGGGTTAGAAGAGGAAGAGGTTGAAGAGGCACTTCTTTCCTATTTTTCTCACCCGCATTTCTCGCTCTCTTCGGTTTTGGAGACCGATCTGGGGATTACCGAAGATGATGCTTTATATCTGGCTGAAGTTTTAGATTTATCCATGGAACGAGTAGCCCGGAATAATAAAGCCAGCGCTTTACGCCAGGAGATAGAAAATCTGGTGGGTCAAACCTTAGATAGCGATTTTGATTTTGTGTTTTACCAGATTCTTGATGAGTATGTTTTTCTTCCTCAAGAGAATGGAGACATCTTGGTTTATTACCAAATAACTGGAACACCCATCATTGCCAATCACATAAATCAGCAGCTCTTTACCCGGCAGATTGAAAGTTTAATCCTGGCTTTTGTCATTATCTACGTTTTGCTACTTTTGCAACTCCGCTCTGCTAAAAAGTCTCTTGTTGCTATCATTCCCATTTTGATGGCTGTTTACACTTCTTTTGGTCTCATGGGATTGTTGGGTATTCCTTTGAATACTGCCACCTTGATGGTAGCCAGTATTGCCATTGGAGCAGGAATTGATTACACTATTCATCTTACCTCTCGCTGGTATATGGAAGTGGAGAAAGGTTCTTCCAATCCTCTTCGCACCACTCTGGTGCATACGGGAAGAGGAATAGTGCTTAACTCGTTAGCCGTCTCAGGAGGGATTTATATTCTTACTCTCTCTCGTATTCGAATGCTTCGCATGTTTGGTGATCTAGTGGCTACGGTGTTGCTGGTTACCATGTTTTACACTTTAATGGTGTTACCGCTGCTTCTTCATGCAGCTGAATATGGTAATAATAAAAATAACAATAAAAAGAATAAAGACATGGAAAGGGGATGAATTTAATGAAAAAAATACTATCTTTGATGGTGTGGGGGTTAGTGATTTTAATTGGCGTTGTCCCGGCCTGGGCTATAACAGCAGATGAAATTCTGGATGAGGTAGAAGCCCGTACTGCAGAGTCTGAAACTCAAAAGGCAATAGCTAAAATGATTCTGGTAGATTCTAAAGGTAGGGAAGAAGTGAGAGAAGTGATTATGTATGCTAAAGACGAAGGAGAAGACGTTATTTCTATAATTGTTCGTTTTTTAAGCCCGGCAGACGTGAAAAATGTTACTCTCCTCAGCCTCGAAGGGGGAGAGAGCATGTATCTTTACATGCCGGCTTATAAGAAAGTGCGACGGATTGCCAGTTCAGAAAAAAGTGAGAAATTTATGGGCACCGACTTTACCTATGATGAGCTGGGAGGAAGCTACAGTCGAGAAGATTATGATTCTACTCTGATAGAAGAAACCGAGGAAATTTATAAGCTGGAACTTATTCCTCGGGATGAAGAATCTAGTTACTCTAAACTACTGATGGAAGTAGATAAAGAGAAGTTTTATTTCCGAAGGATTGAATTTTATGATAAAGACGGTAATCTGTGGAAAGTTATGGAGATCCTCGAGATAGAAGAAGAGGAAGACGGAACTATCACGGTTAATAAAATTGACCTTACTGATTTGAAGGAAAACCACAAAACCATCGTGGAGATGGAGCATATAGAAAGAGATATTCCTCTTCCTGACAACTTTTTCTCGGTGAGAACCATTCAGCGACCAGAGCTGTGAGGTGAGGGAAGGTGGATGGTAAAAGAATTTTGATTTTGGCGAGTTTTGGTTTACTCCTTTTTGCGCTTCCCCTGGTAGCGGGGGAAGCGAGTGAGATAACCGGAGAAGCTAAAATAGGAGCTTCTTACGATTTAGAGAAAGGTGAAAGTGCCTGGGGAGGAAGTCTAAATTTAAAATACGATACGTCTATATCTTCTAATTATTACTTTACTGCCGATCTTCTCCTCAGTTATCAGAGTGAGGGCTATCTTCAGCCGGTGATGATTAACGAGCTTTTCTTACAGGGAATAGAGACCCCCTCAGAAGAGGTGGACTTTCGCTTGGGGCTTCTCCAGTTGAGCTGGGGAGCCAGCGATATTATGAGCCCGGTTGATGTTATAAATCCCACTCCTTTCTCTTTGAGTTTTAGTGAAGATGCTCTGAAAAATAAAATTCCTGTTCCTGCCCTGGATTTAGAATGGTATCATTCCTGGGATTGGTCGCTGGAATTTTTCTATCAGCCTGATTTTGTGCCTAATTTTGTTCCTGAAGGGTTGGAAAAACAAATTTTAGCCTATGAGCTGGCTTCTTTACTCTCGCTCCCCCCTCAGAATTTGAGTTTGAGCTTAACTAAAGAGGAGCCATTGGTTGATTTTTCTCATCCTATCTGGGGAGTGAGAGCCCGAGGGATAGTAAGCAGCGTAGATGTGGCGGTGAGTTACTTGCAAGGTTATTATCTTTCTCCTTATCCTCGAGAAACCAATGTTTTTCTCGGGCTCGATGGAAGCAGCGTAGTAGATGTTACCATGGGCTATCCCCGAAGGAGTATGCTGGGTCTGGAGTTTCAGGGAGAATTTCCTCTTCTGGAGGGTTCTACTTTTCGAGGAGATATTGCTCTTTTTGTACCGGAGCGCTGGATAAATCGCATAAATATAACTCAGCCCTCTGGTGAAGTGATTTCTTATCCTCAAGAAGTTTTTCAAAATCCTTACTGGAAAGGAAGTCTGGGCATTGATTATACAACAGATAATAATACTCTGCTAAATTTAGTGTGGATGTGGGGTAACCCTTACGAAGAGGGAGAAGACATTTCTCCCTACCTTTTTCTGGCTGCAGAAAGACCCAGTGATGATAATAAATGGACTGCTTTGCTTACCTCAGGCGTGAGTCTTCAGGACGGAAGCATGGTAAACGTAGTAGGGCTCACTTATAAGCCAGAAGACGACTGGAACATTTCTCTTTCTTATTCTTTTTCTAGTGGAGCTCCGGGGAGTAAGTTAGCGGGGGTGGGGGATGGAGTGTTTTTAGGTGTAAAATACAGCTTTTAGGGTAAAGCTGAAGAGGCTTGGTATTTTAATACCGAAATTTAAGCCGATCCATATATTTATTAACTAATGTTGGGAGGTAAAGAATCCCTCTATGAGATAAGGTGTGGGTTTGTTAAAAGTTGGGTTTTGCAGGAGATAAAAACTACTCTGTCATCACAAAGACAGCTTTTCAAGCGAGGAGGGGTTAGATGGTAAGTAGGGGATTTAATCTTGGGGGGCCATGCAATTGAGGTGAATAAAAGAGAGAAAATATTAGAAGGGGCAAGAAAAGTTTTTGCCGAAAAGAGTTTTTTTGAAGCTACTTTAGAAGATATCTCCCTTCTTTCGGGAATTAAGAAGTCCACTATTTACTATTATTTTGATAGTAAATTAGAATTGCTGTTGGAAATTGTCGATGAAATTATTCAGCGTGCAATAGAGAGCATCGCCGATATTCCTTTTTCTTTGAGTCCTCGGGAAACTTTGGAGAGAGTTATCGAGGGGTATTTTACTTTTTTTCACCAGGAAAGAGACTCTATTTTAATTTTTCGGCGGGTGGGCTATGATTTTTTTGCCCATCCTGAAGCACTTCAAGAGCTTCGCCAATCTTTTCAAAAATTTCGAGAAATAAGAGAAAGCTTGGGAAAACGAATTGGTGTCTTAAAAACCCAAAGAGGAAACGAAATAGATGGTACAGAAATTATTCGCATAATTTTATCTAGCATTACTGCTTACTGGATAGAAGAGATAGTCGAAGGAAGAGAAATAAAATTAGAAGATAAAGAAATTTTTAAAGATATTTTTACTTCTTTTATAAAAGAAGGTAATAATGGGAAGGCAAAGAGGCTGTCGGTAGCTGAGCCTTAAAAGATTTTACAGTTAGTTTTACTAAAAACTCAAAGAATTTTTTGTCAGGGTATTGCCAAAATGCCTTAATCCCGTTAAAGTATTGCTCAATAAGGTAGGTGAAAGCGATGAAGGTAGCAGAGCGAGTCAAAAAAGCCTCTCAACTTAAAGACTGGGTAGCAGATAGGGTTTTTAGATTAAAAGGAGAAGGAGCCTTTGAAGTCCTGGCGAAGGCACAGAAGCTGGAAAAACAAGGTAGGGAAATAATACATCTGGAGATAGGAGAACCAGATTTCGATACACCCATAAATGTCAAGGAGAAAGCTATACAGGCTATTCAGGATGGGTCAACCCATTATGTTCCTTCTGCAGGAATTGATGAGCTGAGAGAAGCAGTATGTGTTTATTTACGAAAAAGTCGAGGTATTGAAGTTTTCCCTGAAGAAGTAGTGATAACTCCGGGGGCTAAACCAGTTATTTTCCTGAGTTTTCTTCTTTTATTGGAAGAAGGGGATGAAGTTATTTATCCCGATCCTGGTTTCCCTGCCTACTCTTCTATTATTGAGTTTATAGGCGCGAAGGCAGTACCGCTGCGTCTCAGAGAAGAGAATGGATTTAGAGTGGACGTAGATGAGCTGAGGAGCCTTATTACCAGCAAAACTAAGATGATAGTGATTAACTCTCCCCATAACCCCACAGGTTCAGTTCTGAGCGAGGAGGATATAGAAGCAATTGCCCGATTAGCTCAGGAAGAAGATTTACTGGTGTTTACCGATGAGGTCTATAGTGAAATTATTTATGATCAAAAACACGTGAGCATTTTGCAATTTCCGGGTATGAAAGAAAGAACCGTAATGCTGGATGCTTTTTCTAAAAGTTTTGCTATGACTGGTTGGAGATTGGGATACGCTGTTTTACCTGAGGAGTGGGCAAGGTTTCTCTCTCTTTTAGTTACTAATTCTAATTCTTGCACCTGTACTTTTACTCAGATAGCCGGGGTAGAAGCTCTTTTGAATGGGGAAGAATCGGTGCAGGTTATGGCTCAAGAGTTTCGTCGACGGAGAGATTTTATGGAGAAGAGAATAGCCCAGATTGAAGGGATAAAAATAATTAAACCTCAGGGAGCTTTTTATTTCTTTCCTAATATTACTTCTTTTGGTTTGAGCTCTAAGGAGCTGGCTGATTATCTTTTAAAAGAGGGTGGAGTAGCGGTTTTACCCGGAACTTCTTTTGGTCATTATGGAGAAGGTTACCTGAGAATATCATTTGCTAACTCTCTAGAAAATTTGGCTCGTGCTATGGATAAAATGGAAGAGGCACTTAATAAACTTACGAAAAGAGGAGGAAGAAAATGATGAGGATTGTCTTATCTAACTTCAGGAGAAAGGGAGATGTTTTGAATCGAGCAGAAGAACAGATTGTTTTGCAAAAAATTATAGATCTTCTTTATGTAGAAGGTTTAGAGTTTGATTTGAAGATTGAAGACATAGAATCGGTTGATTGATTAGATAATAAACCCAGTTGAGAAAATAGGATTCCCCCCAATATAAGGGCACACCCCGCTATAGTCCGGGGTGTGAATTTTTCCTGCCAGAGAAAATAAGAAAAGATAGCAGCAAATACCGGCTCAGAAGCAAATATTAATCCAGCGTGTATGGAAGAGGTGTGTTTTTGAGCTCTCTTTTGTAAGGTAAAAGCTAAAGCTGTGGCAAATATTCCTAAAAATAAAATGCTTCCCCATTCTCTCCCAGAAAAGCAGGGATTCATGTTTTGGTGGAATAGAATTCCAAACACTAAACTCAAAAGGGTTACCGTTCCCATCTCTATGGTGGCAAGGGGTAAGCTTTCATTTTCTTTAGTGAACTTTTCTACTAATACTATCTGTAAAGCATAGGCAGCTGCTCCTAGGAGGGTGAGGAAATCACCGAGGAGAAAAATAGATTTTGTTTCTCCTTTTTGCCAGGCTAAAAGCCCCAGTCCAAAGAGAGATATTATGGTTCCCACTATCGAAAACTGGTCAATTGAGGATTTAAGAAGTAAAAAGGCCAAAGGGGGTACGAGTATCACACTTAGGCCAGTTATAAAAGCAGAGCGAGCTGGAGTGGTGTATATCAATCCCCAGGTTTGAAATAAATAACCGGCAAAAAGACACATTCCTAAGGAAACACCGCTAACCCAATCAATTTTATGCCATTTGGAGAAAAGAGAAATTAGAAGAAGTAAGAAAGTGGCGATAGCAAATCTCCAGAAGAGAATAGCGAGAGGAGGAACGCTCTCTAGGAGATTCTTCATGGTGACAAAGGTAGCTCCCCATATCAGATTGACTAAAAGGAGAGAGATATCAGACTTGATGATTAGTAGATTAGAACCTTCTTCTCTCATGAATAATAGTATATACTACTTATCAATGGAGAAAAAGCCTCAGTTATAGTTAACCACAAAAATCATTGTGATGTTCTTTACTTGATGAGGAATCATTCTTCAAGGGTTGTCGTATGGGTTTTACTGCCTTTCCGGATTATCTTTCTGAAGGTCTCCTTACTTTTCCTGTGGTAACCTAATATCTTCTTATGAGAACCCAAAAATAGACTGTCCAGCGCAAAAAGAGATGCATTTCTTCCCTCTGTGCCGGGTGCTTTTCTGGCATAGTTTTTAATTATTTTTCTTGCTTTCTTATATTTTAGTTTTTACATCTAAATTAGGTACTATGTTTTTCTCTCCCTAAGTTAGTTTTTGTCTTTTATATTTTTCATTGTCTTTTTTCGCTTTTTATCAGAGAGTTATAAGGGTGATTTATTCCCCTTATAACTCTCTTTTGTCATTCTCGAGCGCTTTTCTCTGGAATCCAGATGTTTTCTTCCTTAAATAATTTAGGCCCCGGCTTAAAAATTGCCGGGGTGACGAATGAGGAGAGTTTTTGCAGCGACAGAAAAAAACAGCAATTCTTCAACCCGTCATCGCGAGGCTGAAAAAGATGCTCTTTCTTCCTCGGTAGTTTCATCTTTATGTTCTTGTTTTACGTTTTTAATTTTTTTCTCCTTCAGGGGTTATAGGGGAAAGCATTCCCCCTATTGCCGGGTTCATAAGGGCTCTCATAGTATGCCATTAGTATCAGGCGGGGCTCGTGATGATGGTTAATTACAATGGATTTTGTGGTTAACTATAAACTCTCAAAACTCAAGAGAAACTGATAAACGATCTTCTTAAAAAAGAAATATTTATCATAAACTTTTTTCTTCTTTGTATCCTAATAAATGCTACTTTAGTTTTAAGACGTCAATAAGGATAACTCTTCCTAGCTGGTTCAATTCTTTCCGTAATGTTTTCTGGAAAGCCAGGAAATCTGTTCTCCTTCTAGGGTACGGAAAATAATTTCCATTTTTTCTCAATCCTACAAATATTGGCTATGTTATATTTATGAGTGATTTGTGTATTTTACAAATATACACCAATAAGACCGGATAATGAGGTCTCTTTTTTCCTCTTTTTTTAATATTTCTTCTTAAAACCTCTGTAATAAGTTCATACTGTCCAAGTTTAGAAGGGAAAGTTGAAAAAGATAAGGGGGAAATATATAATAAAAACAATATCAAATGGTTTTTAAGAGATCAGCGAAGGGGGTCAAAAATGTTTTTGGAATGTTAAATTCCGTAAACTAAACATCAGAAAAGGAGGGTTATATTAATGAAGAGTTTCAAGTTTTTACCTTTGATTTTGGTGTTCATTTTGGTGTTTTCCTCTATTTCTGCAGCCCAAACTCCCGAGATTACTATCTGGTGCTCTGAAAAACAGGTAGATATCCTCCAGAAATTAGGTGAAGAGTTTAAAGCGGAATATGGTGTTAGCGTGAACGTCCAGTATGTAGAGTTTGGTTCTATAAAGCCCAATTTCCTGACCGCTGCTCCTCAAGGAAAAGGAGCAGATATTATCGTGGGAGCTCACGATTGGGTGGGAGAACTGGTGATCAACGGACTTCTGGAACCTGTTCCCCCTTTTGAAGGTCAAGAGACCTTTTACTCTACAGCCCTGGATGCCTTCAGCTACGGGGGTAACCTTTATGGACTACCCTACAGCATGGAAGCCATAGCTCTAATTTATAACAAGGAATACGTTGAGGAACCTCCAAAGAACATGGAAGAATTAATCAATATAGCTAAAAGAATAGATGCCACCTATAAAGGAGAGGTAAGAGGGTTTATAACCAGCGCAGCTGAGTTTTATTATGCAGCTCCATTCATACTCGGTTCTGGAGGATACGTATTCAAAGAAACCCCCGAAGGACTTGATGTAACTGACATCGGTCTTGCCAGTCCCGGAGCAATAAAAGGAGCAGAACTCTGGAAAAGATTAGTAGACGAAGGAATTTTGACCACCGGAGATAACTACGAAATTATGGACTCTCTGTTTAAAGAGGGAAAGGCAGCAATGATTATAAATGGACCATGGGCGGTGAAAGCCTACAAAGACGCAGGTATAGACTATGGTGTAGCGCTGATTCCTGACCTTGAAGAAGGTCTTCCAGCCAAACCTTTTGTAGGTGTTCAAGGTTTTATGATTAACGCTAAATCTCCCAACAAAGTTTTAGCCAGAGATTTTCTTGTTAATTTTATAGCCACCAAAGATACTATGCATAAGATATATCTGGCAGATCCCCGGCTTCCTTCAAGAGAAGATGTTCTCTCCCTTGTAGAAGATGACCCAGATATCGTGGGCTTTACTCAAAGCGCAGCTAATGGAACCCCCATGCCCAATGTTATGGAGATGGCAGCGGTATGGGGAGCTATGAATGATGCCCTCAACCTCATTATCAACGGAAAAGCTTCACCAGAAGATGCTCTTATTAATGCTGTAGAAACCATAAAAGCTCAAATAGGAAAGTAAGTCTTCCCTTTGTGAGCCTGAAGAAACCTCTTCAGGCTCACAAAGCTATCCGGAGGGAGAAGATTTAAATTAAAATTGTCAAGGTTTTTTTGTGGCTTCTACTGATAGCATTCAATGCCCTGTTCATAGGGGCAGGAGTATATCTCGTTCAAAACTCCTATTACGAGCTGGGAGCCATACTTTTTATTGCTTCTTTCCTTATAGATCTTTTTATTATCAATCCCCGGGCTTACCCTTACCGGTACACAATTCCCGCTCTTATTTTTCTTCTTTTGCTGGTTGTATATCCCATCTGTTTTACCATTAAAACTGCTTTTACCAACTACGGTACAGGACACATCTTTACTAGGCAAGAAGCAGTAGAAAGACTTCTGTATGACCCGAACTACACTTATACAGAAAGCGAAGAAGCAATAGGTTTTAAGGTTTTCTCCGTTTTTGAAGATTCAAAACCCACTGATGACTTCATTTTATTATTTGATATAAACGGAGAACTTTATCTTGGTGACGTGCCTTCCCCCTCTAAACAGAGAGGTAAAGAAATCCTTTTAAGGGAAGGTAAAACTTATAAAGTCACTTCTGAAGAGGTAAGTGTAGATGGAAAGGTCTTCAAACTTTCTCCCTTTCCTGAATCCTTAGAAAATATAAACATGATTGTATCTGCAGATAAAGAGTACAAATCCCTTTACGCTCTCGATGACCCTGCTCTACAAAAGAATACTTACCACTTTATCATGTTAGTTCAAAAGTATCTGGCAAATGCAGAGTATTTGAATCAAGACCAGGGAAAAATCATTGGAATTAGAGTAGACACAGATGGTAAATGGAAATTTTTCTTTGTGGAAAGGCTTTACCGGTTAGCATACCGAGAAATAGAAGAGGATGGAAAAGTTAGCCAGAAAATGGTAATCGTAAATACTCGAACCAACGAACCCCTTATTGAAGATAAAGGTTCTTTCTATGATATAGATGAAAATGGTAACCAGGTATTTTTGATGGGATATACTGCCTGGGTAGGACTGGAAAACTTCCTTCGGATATTTACCGATAAAAGGATTTCTGGTCCTTTCATGAATATATTTGTCTGGACCATTATGTGGTCTTTATTCAGCGTACTTCTTTCTTTTCTCATAGGATTGGTCTTCGCTTTAGCACTGAACAACGAAAGATTAAGAGGGAGAAACGTTTACCGGACTCTTCTTATAATTCCCTGGGCTGTTCCCTATTTTATCTCCGTTTTAACCTGGAAAAATGGAATACTCAATGAAACATATGGAATACTCAATAAAATAATACTTCCCTTTTTAGGCCTTGACCCGGTTAAATGGTTTAACGATCAGTACTGGGCAAAATTAGCATGCATCATTGTAAACACCTGGCTTACTTTCCCCTATATGATGACCATTTCTTTAGGGGCTTTGCAATCCATCCCTGATGAGCTTTATGAAGTGGCAGCCATAGACGGTGCTGGAAAATGGCAGAATTTCCGGCATATAACTTTCCCTCTACTTTTGACGGTCGTGGCACCCCTGCTCATAAGCAGCTTTGCTTTTACCTTTAATAACTTCACTCTCATATATTTGCTGAATTCAGGTGGCCCTCCTATGGTTGGCGCTACCACCCCTGCCGGTCATACTGACATTTTAATCTCCTATGTTTATAAGCTTGCCTTTGAAGGGAGAGGTCAAGAATTTGGCTTTGCCAGCGCTATTTCTGTCATCATATTTGTCCTGGTGGGAGGGATAAGTCTCCTGAATTTCAAGATTTCTGGAGCTTTCGAAGAGATAAGGAATGAATAGACAATGATAGAAAAGAGAAGACCCTTTTTAACTCATATAATTCTCTGGATTCTCATACCGGTAATTCTTTTCCCTATCATCTGGATAGTTTCTACTTCTATAAGAAGAGACGAGGCTATCTTTTCCACCAAACTTTTTTCCTCCCGAGTGAGTCTGCAAAATTACCGAGACCTGATAGCTCCAGAAAAGAATATACCTGCTCTGGTGCAAGAAATGCAGAGTCTGATTTTGAGAACTTCTCCCTACGACAGCTGGGAAGAGAAAAGGTTGAAAGAGGTCCTGCTCGAGGATATAGAAGCTTTCAAAGGTTATTTACAAGAAACCCGGGATAGATATGAAAGAGCTCAAAGTTCTTTTGATAACATAAATTTAGCACTTTCTTCCCGGAGCAATAACATAAAAGAGGAGGTTCTTGTATCTCTCCGAGAGTTAAAAGAATACCTGGAGAAAAATGTTCCTGTTGAGGAATCAAACGAAGAAAACTTAAAAATAGTGCTTTATCAGCTTCTTTACCCTGAGAGTTATAACTCAAAACTATTTATTTATTTAAAGGAAGACCTGGAAAAGGTTTCCGATTACCATATTAACTCACCCGAAGATTATGAAAAAGCCCTCTCTGCGCTGGAAAAAACTTACCAGATATCTCTGGGCAGCCTAACTGAATTAGCTCAGTTAGAAAAAAAGTTAGAAGAAAATTCAAGAAATTACGGTATAGCAAGAACAGAATATGAGAAGATAGAGGAAGAAATCTTATCTATAAGCCAGATTCTAAATTCAGAGGTAAAATCGGAAATAACTTCACTTTTAGAAGAATTGAAAGCTGTAGAAATCATCAAGAATACAGAAAATAAGCTTGTGTCGCTCAGCAAAGACACCTCTCCTGGCGCTTTTACTCCTCCATCGTTAGAAGTACTGAACCTATTAATAGAAAATTTGAGCAAATATCCTGACTTTTATGAGTTGAGCAATAGTCTGAGAGAAATTTCCTCTTATCTTGCCAGTTATGAGGAAACCGCAGAGGGTAATCTGGCTTCACCATATCTGGTTCTGGAGAATTTATATATAGAAACATCTCCTCTCCTCAGCAGACTGGAAAAAAATGTAAACGATATTCAAGAAGCAGAAAAAAACCTCATTGCCTTAAAAGAGGAAAATACTCTTCTTAAAAACCAGCAGGAGCTCCTCCGGGAGGGGATAAAAAAGGTAGAGGAAACTCTTATTCCGGCCACCAGAGCTGAACAAGTTCAGATATTTATTAAAAAGATAGAGGAACAAATAGCAGGCATAGAAGAGGTCACAAAGTTCGAGGAGCTTGTAAGTTACTGTGTTTCCATTACCAAGGACCTCTTAAACTTTGTTACCTCGTACATCATGGATTTTGGCGAAGATAACCTGAGTTCACAAATAGAAGCTACAACAAATAAACTGAGCTGGTTTAACGACTACAGCACTTTTTCAGATAGATTTAATAAATTTTCTAAAAACTTAGACACTCCTTTAGAGAAAAGCAATTCCTTGATTTCCGACTTTGAGAAAAAATGGGCAGATTTGCTCAGAGCCTCTCTGAATGGTGAGAAAGTAAGCGTCAGGGAGCTGGATGAGTTATATAATATTATAAAAACTGACTACGTTAATATGGTAGGCTCTAATATCAGCGTCGTTTCTCGAAAAGCAGGAGATTTAATGGATACCATACCCTATCGAGAGCTCAAGAAAGACCTGAACAGCGTGGATAAAGAGCTATTTAGAATAAACCAGATATGGACGCAAAAAACTAAACACTATTTCCTGAGATGGGTTAAAAATTCTATAGTAGTAGCAGGCGTTGCTGCCCTGATTACCACTTTCGTATGTTCTCTTGCTGCTTATCCTTTCAGCAGGATGAGATTCTGGGGAAGAAAGTATGGAATTCTGGCTATGCTTCTCATTCAGATGTTCCCCAGTGCCGTCTATATGATTGCCGTCTACAGCCTCTTGAACCTTCTGGGAAAGTTCATTCCCTTATTAGGACTTGATACTCTAACCGGCCTCACTTTTATTTATCTGGGAAATATTGCCTATAATGTGTATTTAATAAAGGGGTACTATGACACTATCCCCAGCTCTCTTGAAGAATCAGCCATGATTGATGGTGCCACAAGATTTCAA
This sequence comes from Candidatus Sordicultor fermentans, assembly GCF_012728195.1. Classification (NCBI taxonomy): domain Bacteria; kingdom Pseudomonadati; phylum Atribacterota; class Atribacteria; order Atribacterales; family Candidatus Caldatribacteriaceae; genus Candidatus Sordicultor; species Candidatus Sordicultor fermentans. The sequence goes on along the minus strand of NZ_JAAYFP010000113.1, from coordinate 3,121 downwards.
ACTTTTTATAAGATAGTGATACCCCTTGCTCTGCCTATTCTCACCGTGGTCGTGATTCTCACTTTCATGAATATCTTCAATGAGTTTGTTTTTGCTCGAATAATATTGCAGGATGCCAAGAATTACACTTATGCCATAGGCTTGTGGACTTTCTCCAGCGGTCCTTACCAGACCGAATGGGGCCTTTTTACTGCTGCTGCCCTTCTGGGGATGTTACCCATGACTGTATTATTTCTCTCTCTTCAGAAATACATAGTTAGCGGCCTTACTAAAGGCGCGGTTAAGGGATAAAAGTGACTGATAAAATTTTTCGCTGGATAGGTTTAATTTCTACGATAGGGTTGGGGAGCTTGCTGATAATGGGATTTCCTGGTAGTCAGATAATGGCAAATCATGTAGAGAATTTATCCCCCGATTTCATAAAAGGTGTGGATATATCTATGCTTTTTGAGGTGGAAGCAAATGGGGGTAAATTCTACGATAACGGTATAGAAAAAGATGCTCTGCAAATACTCAAAGACTACGGGGTGAACTGGATAAGAGTAAGAATATGGAATGACCCTACCGATGAAAATGGGAAACCACTGGGAGCGGGAAATTGTGACTATATAAAGATGACCGAACTGGCTCGAAGAGCGAAAACACTGGGAATGAAAGTGTTAGTAGACTTTCACTACAGTGATTGGTGGGCCGACCCGGGGAAACAGAATAAACCAGATTCCTGGAAAAATTTAGAAGGGGCAAGTTTAGCAAACGCAGTAGCAGACTTTACCTATGAGGTTCTTAAATACATGGAAGATAATGACGCCTTACCCGATATGGTGCAACTGGGAAATGAAGTTAATAACGGGTTTTTATGGCCTGACGGAAAAATCGCTGGCGAGGGCGGATTTGATAGCTTCGTAACTCTTTTTAATGCCGGAGCACAGGCAGTGAGAAAAATCAGTAAAGATACCAAAATTGCCCTGCATCTTGCTGAAGGAGGAAATAGTGATTTATTCGAATGGTTCCTGGGAAATGTCACAACGAGAGGCATAGACTTTGATGTGATAGGAATTTCCTATTATCCTTACTGGCATGGCACTCTTGAAGAGCTTAAATCAAATCTCAACAATATCGAGAAGTATGGCAAGGAAATAGCTATTTTTGAAACCGCCTACGCCTGGACACTCGAAGATGCTGATGGACATCCCAATATTTTTGGCCCGGATATGGAAATCACAGGAGGATATAAGGCCACTCCCCGGGGGCAAGCAACTGCAATCAGAGAAATAATGGAAGCCGTAGCTCAAGTTACCAGTGGAAGGGGGCTGGGAATATTTTACTGGGAAGGCTGCTGGATACCGGTAAAAGGAGCAGGCTGGAAATTCGGCGAAGGAAATCCCTGGGAAAATCAGGCTTTATTCGATTTTAAGGGCCATGCTCTGCCCTCCCTCCGGGTCTTTAATCTTATTTATGAAGAGGACTATATAGAACCGGAACTTAGAGAAATTATTTCTCCCTTAAATATAAAAATTTCCCTGGGAGAAAGTCCTGCACTTCCAGAGAAAATAAAAATTTTATTCAGCGATGACTCTATAAGGTCTCTTCCGGTAAAGTGGGAGCATATAGAAGAAGAATTCCTTACCTCACCTGGTGAGTTTCAAGTTGAGGCAGAGGGTCGAATAAAGTTTGCTTATTCTGGTAAAATATAAAGGATAATTTTCAGTAGAAAGTTATAAAATTCACTCAGTTTATTATAAGTCTCTAAAACAAAAAGGGAGGATAAAATGCTGGGAAGAGAAAGAGCTCTAATGTCACTGAATCATCAGGTTCCGGATAGAATTCCTCTGGATTTAGGGAGTACTAACTGTACTACTATGACCAAAGTGGCTTATGATAATTTAAAGAAATATTTAGGAATAGAAAGAGAAACTCGGTTTATGATGGAGAATTTTCAAATTGTTTTTATTGATGAAGAAGTGCTCCAGATTCTGGAAATAGATACTCGGGGTGTTCATCCCCGGCCAGTTTTTTTCAAAAATATGGTGGATGATAGAACCTATTTTAATGAATTTGGTATCAAGTATCATATGCCCGAGGAAGGTCTTTACTATGATATGGTAGAACACCCTCTAGCCGGAAAAAGCATAGAAGAGCTAAAAGATTACGAGTGGCCAGACCCGGCCAGAACTATGGATCTCTCGGGAGTGAGGGAAAGAGCAAAGAATCTTAAAGAGAGCAACAAGTATCTTCTGGTAGGAGATATGATTGATACCGGTATTTTTGAACCTTGCTGGTATCTCCGGGGCTTTGAAAATTTTTTGGTGGACCTTTTGACCGACCAGGATTTCGTTACTACCCTGTTAGAGGGGATGTACAATTATCAACTAAAAAGGTATTCTCTTTTTCTCCAGGAAGCAGGAGAGTTTCTAGACGTGGTTTTTGTAGGAGATGACTTAGCTACTGCTGAAAGTGTAATTATGAGTCCCAAAACCTATCGAGATATAATTAAACCTTATCACAAGGAGTATTTCAAAAATTTAAAAAAGCTGGCTCCTCATGCTCGGCTTCTCTATCACTCCTGTGGAAGTATTTTTTCTTTTATTCCCGATTTAATAGAGGTGGGAGTAGATATCTTAAATCCGGTTCAGGTTTCGGCTCAGAATATGGATACTAAAGTATTAAAGGAAAAGTTCGGGGGGGAACTCTCTTTCTGGGGAGCAATAGACACCACCCGGGTTCTTCCTCGAGGAACTAAAAAAGAGGTAAAAGAAGAGGTAAGGAAAAGAATAGATGATCTGGGTCCGGAAGGGTATATTTTAACTTCAGTGCATGATATTCAGCCTGATGTTCCTCCGGAAAATGTAATAACTATGTTTGAAGAAGCCAGAAATTACGGGGTTTTTCTCTCTCACTGAGAAGGTTGATACGGGTGGTCTTATCCGAGGGCAGAGAATCATTCTCTCTCCGGGAAAAAGTGCAAAAAAGAGCGGAAAAACTTTCTCCTGCTACTTTAATACTTTCAGGTTTTATTCTTATCATTTTGAGTGGAACATTTGTTCTGCTTTTGCCGTTTATGGTGAACCCGGGAAATAAATTGCGTTTCATAGATGCTTTATTTACTGCTACTTCTGCTACT